>DCDB01000005.1:312-2623 GCA_002316215.1 Lachnospiraceae bacterium UBA1066
ACGTCAGGAAACAGGCCAGAAGTTTCCTGCCTTTTTCTCTTAATAATTTCATTTTACATTCCTCCTTCTTGATCGTGTTCCGCTGCAGGCCTTGTGGCTTCCTAAGCAGGCCGGCGCCTGACGCGCATTATTCCATGCTGATGGTTACCTGCGGGGATTCTGCGATTGTTTCATAAGTATCATTGTCCATGATGCTGAAGACACAGCTGAAGCTCTTGGGATTCGAGAGGGTATCATAGAAAGTGATGCCGCTTACGGCCTTTTTTCCGGGCAGAATATCTGCATAATAGGAGATGTTGGAGGTCATGACATTGTCAACGGAAGCCTTATCCGCACTGATGTCGATATACTTGTCCGACGTATTTTCTGCGTAGAGCAGGATGGTCTTATTTCCGGTAGCGTCCGTAACGTATCCCAGGGAAACGATGCGGATCCCGTCGGAATTATAGATTTCCGTTCCGTTACTGCGGTCGGTTTGTGTGCCGGTTCCGTATGCCGATGTTTTTACCGTAATGACGTCTGATTTATCGAGGACGGAGTAATCCGTCGGATTTTCAAGGACCAGCCTGAATTCAATCTCCATAATCGTTGAAATCTGTGCATCCTCGAGATAAGTTTCAGGAAGATAAATCTGCGAATTAGCCATTTTCCCGGCTACTACCGTTTCCCAGAGCTGTCCGTACAGCATGTATCCGTTGACGGAAGCCTCAGCGACCGATGCGGCAATGTCATGGTCGGAATTATTGACAATCTGGATATTAAGAGACGGGCCGTAGTAATCTTCGATTGTGAAACCGGTTGTGGTTACCGTTACGCCGTCTTTATTATAAATTTCCGTGTTCTTGACGGTGACGTCCGTGAAAGTGAAGGCCTGGTATCTGCTTTCGGTGACGTCATTTCCGGCCGCGGCGCTGCTTTCTGTTCCGGATGAAGAGGCTTTGGATTCAGCGGCTGCTGCATCTGTTTTTGAAACCGTTCCGGCCGCGGAAGAGGCTGCCGCATCATTCCCGGCCGATGCGGCCGAATCGGCGGCGTCGGACATGCTCTCTTCGGAACCGGCGTCTGCCGTACCCGCACTTATCGTGGCGGCCACTTTCTTTGCGGCTTCCGAGCCGTCCCTTAGCAGAGTAATGGTATCTTCGCCATTCTTCATGATGAGCGTGTCGGCATCCTGAAGCGAGACTTCGTCGGTTTTTTTGCTTTCATCCTCTGTAATTGTAACTTTTCCGTCCTTTTCCGTCCATTTCCCGGCTGTCGGTTCTCCGTCAAGATTCATGGATACGGTTCCGTCGGCCTTGAACTCCAGTGTAACAATATCCATGCTGCCGAGCATGGCCGCGGTAAGTTCCTCGTCGCCGCTCTTCAAAGAAGAAAATATCCATTTCCCGACAACGCTTGTTTTAGCGGCTGCCGCGCCGCAGCCCGTTCCCAGGAAGAGAACGGCTGCCATTAAAAATGAAAATAAAACGGATAATCCAAATCTGTACTTTTTCATCATGTTCCTCCCTAAGACATTGTCTTATGACGTTTCGTTTGATGAACTTTTCGAGTTTCTTGATTCGGGTATCTGCTTGATGTATGATATATATATATCCCATGATGTTTATGCTTAAAGTATCCTGCAGCACCTGTGATGTTTCGGGTTACCTCATCGCTTTATAGCTGAACGGCCACACAGTCCTGCGGCTCCAAAGCTTTGAAGTCCTGAGTTCCTGCAGTCTTTAAGTTCTGCAGCTCTTTAGTCTTGCATCCTGTCATTTTACTTGATTTTATCATACAGAACCTGGCGCGCGGTGTCCCTACCCCGACCGGCAAAAAGGGTAGGATAACATTCATTTTCTTCACAAAAGAGGTACTTTTATGAAAAAAATACTTCCGTACGTGCTGATGGGAACTCTGTTTTCTTCTCTTCTTCTTTCCGGCTGCGCCGGATCCGCGTCTTCACTTGATCCGGATCATCCTGTTACCCTTACGCTGTGGCATGTCTACGGGGAACAGGCGGAATCTCCGATGAATACCCTTGTTGAAGAATTTAATAATACGGCCGGCCGGGAAAAGGGCGTCCTCATAGACGTGACGGCGATGAGCAACGCGACGGCCATCGGCGGTCAGCTGCTCGATGCCCAAAAAGGAAGCCCCGGAGCCGGAGAAATGCCGGATCTCTTTTTCTGCCATCCGGCAAATGCAGAAGCTCTCGGAACGGAGTCGCTTTTCGACTGGAGCAGCTGCTTTACAAAGGAGGAAATGTCCGCCTTTGTTCCGGATTTCGTGGAAGAGGGCAGAATGGACGGAAAACAGATCGTACTTCCTT
>DCDB01000290.1 GCA_002316215.1 Lachnospiraceae bacterium UBA1066
CGAGATCCTGCTTGCTGAAGGTGACAGAAGTAACGTCATCCTTCATCGTAACCTTTGTTCCGGAAACCTCAGATGTCGCCGTATCATTACCAGAGCCGGCGCTGACCGTTCCATCTGTGTTAATTGTAAACTTAATATCCTTGGTTGTCTTGTAACCAGCCGGTGCAGTATCCTCATGCATCGTATAGTCACCTGCTGCAAGACCTGTTACCACGTGTGACTTGCCATCTTCGGAAGTCCAGAACACCTCACTGTCGCTGCCGTCTTTTGCAAGTTTGCCATCTTTGTCCAGAATCTGAATCAGGGCTCCTTTAATTTCATTTCCGCCTAAATCCTGTTTGCTGAACGTAACGCTCGTAGCGGTATCGGTCATGGTAACTTTGTTATTGACATAGTTAGCTGAATTCGTTGTAGAAACCGTTCCGTCTTTTGCGATTGTAAACTCAACATCCGTTACAACGGAATATCCGCTCGGAGCTGTAACTTCATGCATCCTATAAGTCGTATCTGCCTTAAGTCCGGTAACCGTATGTGACTCGTTCTCCCTGGATTCCCACGTAATTGCCTTTCCGTTGCTGTCCTTAACGACATTTCCGTTCGTATCCAGAATCGAGATCACGGCTCCGCCGATTTCCGTGCCGCCGACATCAACCTTGCTGAAATCAACCGATGTCTGCGTATAGGTATTTGTAATCTTCACATCGGCAGTCTCGTCTTTTTCAACAAGCTGCGCCTCGCCGTTTCCGCCTGAAACCACAAGAACATAGCCGTCAACCTTTGCACTGTCGACACTTTCTGTTACTGTATAGCGGCCTGTAGGAAGATTGTCAAATGTATAAGTACCGTCTGCTGCGAACTCACTGTACTTGACATCCTTTGTCGTCGTTCCGTCAGGGTAGGTAAGGGTGAACACGGTATTTGCCGGCGTAAGACCTGCCGGAGATGTTGCCTTTGTAAGCTTAAGCCTGCCGAAATCTTTGCTGTAAGTATTCGTGATGTCGAAGTTTGCCGTAGCATCCTTTGCGACCGCTTTTGCCTTATTATTGTCACCCGTTACAGCAAGGGTATAACCTGCAATCTGTGCATCTTCGTCATTTGTTTCGACAACCGTATAATTTCCTGTCGGAATCTTTTCAAGCTTATATTTGCCATTCGTAAATTCCGAGTAGGTTACGGTCTTCGAATAACCGCCGTCACTGGTGATCGTAAATTTCGTCGTCCCCGGTGTCGCCTGATTCGAGTTATCGGAAGAATTCGTTGTCTTAACAATTTCGAGGTTTCCGAAGTCCTGCGAATAATTGTTATTAATGGTGACTTCCGCAGGAGAATCCGCGGTACTGTCCTTTGTGACAGCCGCCGTAGCATTTCCGTTTACGGTAAGGGTGTAATTTGTAACATCCGCGCCGCTTTCTTCAATCGTATAGCTGCCTGCCGGAATATCCGTAAGGGTAAGGACCCCGTCAGTAAAATCGCTGTAATGGAATACAGACGTACCTGTGTAGTCCGTCGGAGCGCTTGTGATCGTGAAGGTCGCGTCAGCCGGTGTCATACCTTCCGGAGTTGTCGTCTTTGTAATCTTCAGAGCACCTCTGTCACGCGAATAAGTATTTGTGATATCAAATTCCGTTGTGGCATTTGATGCTACCGCTTTCTCCGCAGAATTGCCGTCAACAGTAAGCGTGTATCCCGCCACAACAGCATCATTGACATTTTCTGTGACAGTATAATTTCCGGGAGCCAGATTCGTTACAGTATACTCGCCATTCTCAAACTGGCTGTACGTAACACTTGCAACCTGTCCGTTTACACCTGTAACCGTAAATGTCGTATCGTCAGGCGTAGCAGCTGGTGAATCCCCTTCTTTTGTATCCGTCGTTTTCACGATCTTCAGGGATCCGACGCTCTGCGCATAGCTGTTTGAAATAGCTGCATTTTCAGCATCGCCGCCGGTGATACCGACATAAGTCGCATCCGGATCGGAATTATATGTATATGTTGTTCCGGTCAGATCATAGTTTGTGACAGCCGTTTTTGCCGCATCGGTATCTTCCTTTACTGTATAATTGCCAATCGGAAGACCTGTGAGCGTAACCGCTTCAGTATCGCCGTTTGTGATAGTTACCTTTGCCGCATCTGTCAGAGTATCCGAAAGTCCTGTAAATACTTTGTTGGCATCGAACTCCGCATACTTGTCACCATTCTTGACATAGAATGTGAAGGAATAAGCGCCGGCAGCAGCCGCAGTCGTAAGTCCGGTCACAGCCTTCGTCACAGTCAGGCTTCCGGTCTTGACTGCCGTATCTGTAACTGTTAACGTCAAACCAATATTGCTCAACGAAGACGGCGTGACTTTAAGTTCAGATGCAAGAGCCGGAACTGCATTTGGAGAAGTTCCTGCAAAATAGAAGTAATATTTAGTACCGTCTAGTTCATAAGTTGTCGTTCCGTTAGTAGGAGTTTCTGTTTCAACATAGTAGTAAAGTACATCACTCTGAAGTTTTGCATCCGTACCTGCCACTGTATCTTTCGAGAATGTCAGTGTCCCGTCTTCTCCTGTCGTCTGCGTATCGATAAGCGTTCCTGCAGGATTTGATACGGAATCAACACGATACAATGCATAGGTCGCACCATTAAGTTTCAACGTCACATTATCTTTATCTGTCTTGAAAAGAACAATCTGACCGGCAATTCCTGTAATTCCTGCTGATGCTGTATTTGCAACATAAGATGCCTTTTTATCAGAACTGATATTCGTCTGGCCTTTAAGCACGACAGTATTTGTAACCTCATGCGAGGCACCATCCTGATTCTTAAACTGCACCTGATATGTCAACTTATAATGATGTTCATCCGGAAGAATAAATTCAATTTTATTTGTAGAGCTGTCATAAGTATAATAGTGTGTCGAGTCGATTGGGACTTTATTTCCGTCATCACCCACTATTTCCGGACTGTTAACTAAGAGCGACAGTTCGGAAGGTATTGTATCTGACAGAGTGACTGAATCGCTATTCGGATCAAGATCCAGTTTTTCTTTATTGACGTCGATTGAATAAGTAATATACGCACTTCCGGAAACCTGGCTTCCGTCTTTCGTAAGCTTCGTAACCGTCAGCGTCTTTGTATCCGATCCGCTTCCAAATGTCTCACCGTCCTTCGTCATGGAAGCGCCGTTCGTATAAGTAATGCTTGTTGAGCCTCCATTCTTTGAGCTTTCAGATTCAACATAAGATTTCGCCGTTGATGCCGTATATGCGATGGTAATGCCTACTTTTCCGGCCAGCGCTGCGATAATCGTTGAATCCGTGCATTTTGAAAAGTCCCAGGTAAGCGTTTTTCCTGTTGCAACATCACCGGTTACCGTGGGTTCAAAAACCTTATTGCCACTGAGCCAAAGATCATTTGTCCCATTCAGAAGCTGGACCTTGGCCGATCCTGCAACATAATCAAGACCGGCTCCCATAGTGTCTGTGATAACAATTTGGGAACCAGTTAAATCAAGAATACCACCATCAGTATAATCATTTTCTGCATTTGCAACCACTTCACATGTTGTTGTATAAGCGTCACCGGCAGCGTTCAGAGTAAAATCACTCTTGAATTTTTTAGAAAAGGCCTTATTCTCAACAAGGTGCTGATAATACAACGGAATGTTATCGGTATGGCGTTTTTGTTCAGCACCATCTTTGCCATCATATGTGTACCATACTCCTGCTACGTTGTTCTCGGTAATGTATTTCTTTGCATCGGTCTGAGAAATCCCGGCTATATTAGATACGCTCCAATAACTAACTGTTACTGTTATCTTCCCATTAGTATCTGGCGCAGGCGTTTCCCCAAAGGTGATAACAAATTTTCTGTTAAGTGATTCACTGCCTACTGTTACTGGAAGACTAGGAGTAACCGTATATTGAGTGCTGGTCTTTTCCGCGCCATTGACCTTGACAACTATAGGATGCAAAGTGTCATTCTGAACAATTCCGGTCGGCATATCCGTATTCTCTGCCAGCACATCATCAATTTTAAATGTATTACTTTTGTTTAATAAATCATATGTAGCTTTACTAAAAGTTACTGATGTAGTCCATTGAGTATAGAGTAAGTCACCTGTTGCATCGGTTTTGTCTGCTATTTTATTTTTAAAAGTATCGTTTGTTTTCGTTATACTAATATCATCAGGTTCATAGTCGTAGTCAACTTTGCCTGTTTTTTCCGGGCCGATAATTCCTCCATCTTTATCGGTAAGTTTGACTTTGTTTGTAATTGTTGTAATTTTACCCGGTTTGAGTTCTGCAGTATCAATCTTTGTAACATAAGTAATGGTATATTCTTTTGCTCCGGCATTTGGGCCAAAAGTATACGTCAGCGTCCTTGCCGTTGGATCCCAAACCGGTGTTCCGCCTTCAGTATATGAAATTCCATCACTATCCTTTACAGTCCACGCCAAAGTATTTGCATCATAAGAAAGCTTAGCCGGAAGAGTATCTACTATCTTCTTTCCTGCTAAATTTTCTTTATATGTTCCACCCTTATTAACATGAAGTGTCCATGTTACATTTAGGTTTGAACGCGATCCGTCATCTTTCGAAAGCGGATAATAGGTTATATCTACATCCTTATAGGTGCTTTCCGTTTTACCATTAGAAGGCGTAATACTTGCCTTATTACGGAACCAGTTGTAACCTTCTGTTGTAATCTTTGAAGTATCGACGTTTGTCTTAAATGTAATCGTGTAAGATGAGCTTGTGGCTTTTTCATCAAATTTATAGGTAAGCGTGCGGGCTGTTTCCGACCAGACCGGAGCACCGTTTCCAGAAGTATAGTCATTGCCATCCGCATCCTTTACTTTCCATGAAGAAGTGTCAAGAGAAAGATTCTGAGACAATGTCTCTGAAAGATCATCAACAAGGACTGCATCCACAAATCCGTTCGGAAATTTGTTTTTATCCAATGTAATTGTCCAGTCAATGACAGAACCATTGCTGGAAGTTTCAACAGCACCGTCTTTTTTAATTGAGACAGCAAAATCATCCAAATTAACAGATGTATCATATGTACCCGTATGGTTAGCATCCCATGTCCAGGTTACCTTGTTATGATTGGCGTCATTATTAGTGTCTGTATAATTATTTATAGTTGCTTTATACGTCAAATAATGCTTTCCGCCGTCTAAGGTTCCAAGGTCAAGCGTTGCTTCCTGCGGGTTCGTATCGGAAATCGCTTCCGTTATAGGCGTACCGTCGAGCGCAAATGTACCTTTTTTAAATGAAAAATCTTTGCCCAGATCATCCGTCAATTTTACATTCGTTGATTTCGAGTCGACATCAAGCTCAACCGTGAATGTAATAGTTCCGTCACTATTTACCGCATAAGTTTTCGTTCCGGTAATAACAGTGTCGGTAAATGTTGCTGTGATATTGGCTGTTCCCGGGAATTCAAAAGTGATGGAATCTTTATCTGTCGTTGCTGAACTCTCTAAAGTGAAGTTCACGGCAACAAAGCCCTTGACATCGCTCTTTCCACTCAGGAATTCAGAGTCGACATTTAAAATTATTTTTCCGTCTGTTGTTATAGAATAGGTTCCGACTTTGGTATTTCCACTGTAAAGGTCATCATTTGTAATACCATTAGAGATTTTTAACCCGGTATTTCCGGACAGGTCATATACAATACTCTTTCCAATAGCTGTGCTTTTCTTCGTATTGTCAAGAGTAAAATCTACAGTTACAGACAGGCTGTCTTTTCTGCCAATCTGTGTGCTGTCGGTAGGAATTGTCTTTCCAGTCGTGGTATCTTTTAAAGTAACTGTCAGACCGCCCTCAGCGGTTATATCCTTTAGATTTACTGTTGATGTGTCACCCACAAGCGAAGCAGCATCTGTCCCCTCAGAAGCAGCAGATGCTTCTGTATCCGAAGAAGAGACCAGAGCGGCATCCGATGAAGATGTGCCGGCTGCGTTATTATCTTCAACCGAAGCAGAAGCTGTATCCTGTGATGCGCTTCCCGCAGTCTGATCTGTCGAAGTATCTTCCGTGCTCTCCGTCACGGCTGCGGCTGCGGAAGCCGTACTTTTAGACGACGCATCTTGTGATGTGCCGGCTGATGTTGTATTTGAATCCGCCTGCGAGGCTGTGCCGGCGTCTTCCACGACGGCCCTGGCTGCGCTTCCCGACGAATCGGACGCATATAAGCTCGTTGTCTGCATGGTAAATACCATAGCCAAGCTTAATACGATACATAAAACTTTTTTCAACTTTTCCATAAATGATTACCTCTTCTTTGTTTCTGTAGTTCGTGCCGTAAAAAGTGATTGTTCACTCATTAAGGGGCGGCACTATAAACCCTCAATAGTTATCATAAAGATAATACAATTTTCTTCACACGCTTGTCAATCTAAAATCACACAAAGTTCAAACAAATTTTACGTTAATCTTACCAAAATAATACCATTTCAAATAAAACTCACTTTTTTTAATTTAACTTGCGTCAGTGATGTTTTCATTGTACAATGCATAAATAGGGGTGTTCATAAAATGAGTGATAAAATCAGGAATTTTTTCTCAAAACACGATATCCGCCCGCAGGATATCAAGTATATTATACGTGAGAATCAGAAGACGGTAATTTATCTTTTAAACGGTCGCAAGATCACCACTTACACCACCGTTAAGGACATTTACGCTTCCTTAAGAAAGACGGAATTCCTGAGTGTCAATAAGGGGATTATCGTAGCGATTTCACATATTCTACGCGTGGATAAGGGATATTATATCATGACGGACGGAGCTTCGTTCAAGGGACGCGCACGTACGGCAGGTATGCACAGGGAAATCAGCGAGAACCTTCCGAATGCCGCAGGAAATATTTCAAATAAACCTGCAAACCTGGATCAGTTAAACCTTCACTTTCTCGATAAGATGCCCGCCGGCTTCTGCGTCATTGAGCTTTCCTTTCAGAAAGAAGGAAACGGAGTCGATCTAATCTTCCGCTACTGCAACGAACGGATGGCCGAGGTCGAGCATGTTCCGATAAACGAAATGCTGAACCGTTCTTTTTATGAAGTCATTAAAGACGGAGATCAGAAATGGCTGGCAGTTTACGCGGACGTGGCTCTGAACGGAATAAACCGTGTTGTCCGCATCACAAGGCCGAAACTTGATCAGGATTTTGTCGCTTACTGTTTTCAGCCGCTTTACGGTTATTGCGCCTGCCTGATTATTTCCAAAAACAAACTGCCTGAATTTGTCAAAGTCACGCTGCGGGCTGACGGCGAACCGATTTCAGAAGCCCAGGCGGAAGAACCCACTTTCGCAGCCGATCAGCTGCCGTTCATATGTTAATACGGGTCAGCCGCCTTCCACAATTTAGCGCCGGTCAACTGTTGTTCACATTTTTAAATAGCAAAAGTGCCGTGAAGCGGGATTCCCGCATTTCACGGCACTTTTCATTTTCTAAAACTTATTTCATCTTTTTACGATGGCTCAGAGCTGTGCGGTTCCGCGAGCCTGAAATTTATTTATTATAGTTGACGATTTTCCCGAACTCTTCCTTG
>DCDB01000344.1 GCA_002316215.1 Lachnospiraceae bacterium UBA1066
GGCGGGCAGAAGCAGCGGATCGCCATTGCGCGCACGCTCCTTCTGAACTGCCCGGTCATGGTTCTGGACGATTCGACCTCAGCCGTCGATATGGATACCGACGCCAAAATCCGCGAAGCCCTGCGGAAAAATGTCCGCCAGTCGACGCTGATTCTCATTTCCCACCGCATCAGCACCCTGATGCAGGCGGACCATATCATTGTCCTCGACCACGGCCGCCTCGCAGAAGAGGGGACGCACGATGAACTGATCCGGCGGGAAGGCATTTACCGCCGCGTTTACGATATCCAGGCAAGCACGAAGGATGACGAGGCGCCGCAGGACGATATCCGGGCAGGCGCAAAGGAAGGAGGGACGGAGAATGGCTGAACACGAGGAAAATGAAAAGATCAATCTGGCCGGCTGGAAGCAGCTCTACCCCTATTTCGCGCCTGAAAAAAAGCGCATCATCTTCGTCGCTTTCCTGATGCTGGCTGCTGCCGCGGTGGAAGCCTCCCTTCCGCTTTTTACGACCTACGCCGTCAATCATTTCGTGGCGCCGAAAACTGTCCGGGGCCTGCCGCTCTTTACGGCTGTCTATTTTATAACGGTCGTTCTGCAGTGCCTGACGACGGTCTTTTATGCGCGCAGCTGCATGCGCGTGGAAATGAATACAACGAAACGCCTGCGGACGGCCTGCTTTCTTCGCCTGGAGCGTCTGTCGCTTTCTTATTTTCATCAGAATTCCGTCGGCTATATCCTGGCCCGCGTCATGAGCGACACGGAACGGATCTGCGGCATGATTGCCTGGGGACTCATCTTTTTCTTCTGGGAAGCCTTCTACCTCATCGGCATCCTCATTGCCATGTTCCTTCTGAATCCTGCCCTTGCAGGTCTCGTCTGCATCATCATCCCGCTGGCTGCCGGCGTAACCTTCATTTTCCGGCCGAAAATGATTCTGGCCAACCGAAAGGTCCGCCACCTGAATTCCGAAATCTCGGGAGCTTATAACGAGAATATCACCGGGGCCATGACCTCGAAAACGCTGGTCATCGAAGATAAAAATGCCGACGCCTTTGAAAATATGACCGGCCGCATGTACCAGAAGGCTTTTCAGGCCGCCCGTCTGAACGCCGTCTATCTGCCGTGTGTCACCTTTATCGGCTCTCTTGCCGTGGCCATCGTCCTGACCTCGGGCGGCATGCTCACCGCGGACGGCACCATGGCCTTCGGCGTCCTCGCGGCTTTCATTTCCTACGCCATCGTCATTCTCGACCCGGTAAAAGAAATCGCCGGCATGATGACGGAGCTGATCGCCATGCAGGTTAATGTCGAACGCGTCACAAAGCTACTTTCCGAGCCTGTAACCATCGAAGACAGCCCGGAAACCGTCCGGAAATTCGGGGACATTTTTGATCCGAAAACTGAGAATTTTCCGCCGGTCAGAGGCGGCGTCGAACTCGACCGCGTCTGGTTCTCCTATTCCGGAAAGCCGGAGGATTGGATTCTTAAGGACGTCTCCCTTAAGGTAAAGGCCGGCGAAAGTATTGCCTTCGTCGGCGAAACCGGCGCGGGAAAAAGTACGCTGGTCAATCTGATCTGCCGTTTCTACGAGCCGACAAAAGGCCGCATTTTAATCGACGGAATGGATATCCGCGATATGAGCCTGAACTGCCTCCATTCCGCTTTGGGCTACGTCCAGCAGATGCCGCATCTTTTTTCCGGAACCCTGCGGGAAAATATCGCCTACGGGCGTCCGGAGGCTTCCGATGAAGAAATCCGCGCCGCCGCGTCGCTGGTCTCCGTTGACAGGATCGCCGCAAAAATGAAGAACGGCTATGAAAGTCAGGTCGGGGAAGAAGGCGAAAGTCTTTCCACCGGAGAAAAGCAGCTGGTATCGCTCGCCAGGGCCCTGGTGCGCAGACCTTCGATTTTCATTCTTGACGAGGCGACCAGTTCTATTGATACCGAAACGGAGCATCGTCTGCAGGACGCCATCACCTGCGTCATGAAAGGCCGCACGTCCTTTATTATCGCGCACCGCCTGTCCACGATACGGAGCGCCGACCGCATTATTTATGTGGAAAACCACGGGATTGCCGAAAGCGGCAGCCACGAGGAGCTGATGCGGCGGCACGGAAAATACTACAGGCTCTACACGATGATGGATATCGAGAAGACCGCGCCGGAAGGGTGAAGGGCAGGCGCAAGGTAAAAAGAATGAAAGAGGTTTCCGCCGCAGGTATTTCTCCGGCAAGGTTTCCGCTGCAGGTATTTCATGGCATATTTTCTTCAGCGCTTCGCGCAAAAACATATTCAGAAAATATTGCCATGAAATACCTGCGGCTGTTTTCGGGCCGATGCAACAGAAAGGATAACCGGCTTAATTCCGGCGGAAAAGAAGAGATTGCGATGCCATATTTTCTGAATATGTTCATGCGCGGAGCGCTGAAGAAAATATGGCATCGTAATCTCTTCGACAACCTAGTCCGTATAATTTAGACGATATATCACAATTTGTAAGTCACTATAAGAAACGGACAATTATTAAGAAATAGATGACTGAAAAACAGGAATGCGGCCCGCCGCATTCCTGTTTTTTACCAGATATCAGATACTTTTTTGCATTTCCCGTCTTACTGCTTGGATGTATTGTAATCGATATAGCAGATGTGTGTCTGAAGATATTCTTCGAAGCCGTGCTTGCCGTCTGCGCCGCCGATACCGGATTTCTTGATGCCCTGATGGAAGCCCTGCATTGCTTCGAAATGCCACCTGTTGACATAAGTTTCACCGAATTCAAGTTCATTGCAGGCGCGCATCATATAATCCGTATTCGTCGTGAAGATGGAAGAAGTCAGACCGTATTCGCAGTCATTGGCGTCTGCGATCGCTTCATCCATGGTCTTGAATGTGCAGATCGGAAGAACCGGTCCGAAGGTCTCTTTGTGCATGATGTCCATATCCTGTGTGCAGTTTGTAAGGACAGTCGGTTTGTAGAAATAGCCCTTGCCGCCGCCGACTTCCGTATCGGGTTCGCCGCCGCAGAGAACTTTGGCGCCCTGCTTTACAGCGTTCTTAACAGCCGCGTCAACGCTTTCGAGCTGCTTCTGGTTGATCAGCGGTCCCATATCATAATCCTTGCTGTTGAAGACCGGGCCGTATTTTGTTGCTTCCATAAGTTTGACGATCTTTTCGGTAAACGCTTCGGCCACTGATTCCTGGACATAAACACGTTCTGCATTGTTGCAGACCTGGCCGGAATTGTCGACACGGGAGTCATAAATTGCCTTTGCGGCAAGATCAAGATCCGCATCCGCCATGACGATGGCCGGTGCTTTTCCGCCGAGCTCGAGAGAAACCTTGGTAACGTTCTTAGAAGCCGCTTCCATAATCTTTTCTCCGACTTCGACGGATCCTGTCATGGAAACGATACCGACTTTCGGATTGCCTGCAAGGCCGGAGCCGACAGTTGAGCCTGAACCGGAAATAAGGTTGAAGACACCGTGCGGGAGGCTGGATTTTGCAACGAGTTTTGCAAACTCAAAGGCATTGTTCGGCGTATCGGAGCTCGGTTTGATGACAATCGTGTTGCCTGCAACCAGAGCCGGAGCCATCTTTCTTACAATAAGGAAGAACGGGAAGTTCCACGGAAGGATGCCTGCTGCAACGCCGATCGGCTCTTTCTTCAGGAAAATGTTTTCATTCGGAGCGTCTGACTGAATGACTTCGCCTTCGATCCTGCGTGCGAATTCAGCCATGTAGTCCATGTAATCTGCTGCGAAGTTGGATTCAACATGAGCAAGATTCCAGGTCTTGCCCTGTTCTTCCATGATGACCTGCGCGAGAGCATCGGCATTTTTCCGGACAAGAGCGGCGATCTCACGGATGTACCCAGCACGTACAACAGCGGGAGTCTTCTTCCATTCGACTTCAGCTTTTGCCGCTGCGTCAACGGCTGCCTGTACATCTTCTGCTGTTGCCTTCGGAACTTCTGAAATGACTTCTTCTGTTGAGGGGTTGATAACCTTGATCATTTCCCGCTTGCCGCTGACGAACTGCCCGTCGATGAAAAGCTTGTACTGTTTCATTTGTAGAACCTCCTTTATTTTTTATAATAAATTTATAGGATTACATGATGTAGGTGCAAAAGTGCTTTTTGACACCGGGTAAAAAGTTTTCGGAAAAGCAGGAAATCCGCCGGGCTTCGATGCCTGCATCACAAGAAGATTCCTGTTTTAGCGAACCGCGCGTGTTAAAACGGCGGATTAATAATTCTCGTGGAACACTTTGTTATTTTCATCCGGAAGCCTGTAATCTTTGAAATAGCAGGAGAAGTCAAGTTTTAAGTAATCGCAGAGATCTTTTATTTCGACCATCGTGTTGTCATTGACCGGAATGCCGTTATCCATGCGGTCTTTGATGGCTGCATATTCTTTTTCGCCCTGTGTATAGATACGCTCCTGACCGTCTGCCTTTGGTGAATCGCGGAGTTCCTGAAGATAAGCGGAAAGATGTTTTTCAATTTCCTTCGGATCGCCGAAATAGGACGGATTGATAGCCATGAAGCCGTGGCAGATGTTTCCTTTGCCGTTTGTCATGCAATAATTAGAAGTCATGCCCTGAGAAAGGACAGCAGCCATGATCTCGCAGACGATACCGTAGCCATAGCCCTTGTGGCTGCCAAGCAGTTCTGTTGAGCCGCCGAGCGGGAGAATGCCGCCGCCGGCCTTGTGGACGATATTGGACAGGACGCGCGGAGCATCGGAAGTGTCCTGACCGTTCTCATCGAGTGCCCAGCCGGTAGGAAGAGGTTTCTGCTCTTTGTTGAAGATTTCAAGCTTACCGCGCGTGACGACTGAAGTTGCCGCATCAAAACTGAAGTTATAAGGCTCGGCAGGCATTGCAAATGCGAGCGGGTTTGTCCCGATCATGGCTTTCTTGCCGTAGGTAGGAACAACGATAGCTTCAGAATTCGTGCAGGAGAAGCCCATGAGGCCTTCCTTTACAGCCATGCGTGCATAGTAGCCCGCGATGCCGTAATGATTGGAGTTGCGGACAGAAACAATGCCGACACCGGACTTTTTCGCTTTTTCAATCGCCAGTGTCATTGCTTTGTGGCCGACCAGCTGTCCCATGCCGGCATGACCGTCAATAACTGCTGTCACGGGTGTTTCAAAGACGATTTCCGGCTTGGCGTCGAGTTGGATCATGCCGTTCTGAATGCATTTGTGATAGCGGACCATGCGTTGCATACCGTGACTTGCGATTCCGTCCAGATCGGCGGAAAGCAGGACGTCCTGGATAATATCAGCTTCTTCTTTTGTAAAGCCGAATTTCTCGAAAACATCCATGCAGAAACCATGAAGCAATTCATAAGACCATTTCACATAACCCATGTTTTTTCCCTTCCTTTCACGTTCGGAAAAAATGAAATCCAGATGCATTTATTATAACATTTTCATTCATATAAGTATTTGGAAA
>DCDB01000059.1 GCA_002316215.1 Lachnospiraceae bacterium UBA1066
ATTTCCGCCGCAGGTATTTCATAGCATATTTTCTTCAGCGCTCCGCGCGAAAGGATATTCAGAAAATATTGCTATTGAATACCTGCGGCTGCGTTCCGGTGAACGCGAAAGGCTGTGAGGCACGTCTGCTGCAAGTACGACAACACCCGTTCTGCGTAACAGAATGGGTGTTTCTGTTGCCGCTGATTTGAAAATAAGGATTTAAAACTTGAAATTTGTACCGTTTTACAAGGATAAAGTGAAATTAGAATTTGACAATGCCCTGTTTTATGTTTATCATATTATGGTATATGTAAAATTGCCTTTTGGCAGTAACTGCAGGGAGTGATTAAAGTGGGAAAGTATATAGCAAAAAGAGTTGTTTTCGGTCTGGCGACGCTGCTGGTTGTCTCCATACTGACCTTTTTCCTGATGAATTTAGTACCCGGCGGGCCTTTTACTGCGGATAAATCCATCAGTAAGGCGGCGCAGAAAGCGCTGGCCGCCAAGTATGGGCTCGATAAGCCGCTGTGGCAGCAGTTTTTTAATTATATGAAGGCTGCTCTCCACGGGGATTTCGGGATCAGCCTGAAGCAGAGGGGACGCACTGTTGCCCAGATTATCGGTACCAAGTTCCCGGTTTCTGCACGTATCGGCGGAATCTCAATTTTAGTGTCTCTTGCCATCGGAATTCCGTTCGGCTGCATAGCAGCGCTTCACCGCGGAAAGGCCGCAGACCGTATCATCATCATTTTCGCCACATGCGGTATTGCTGTTCCGAGTTTTGTTATCTGCACTGTTCTGATGTATTTCTTCGGTGTCAAGCTGGGCTGGCTTCCTACTTTCGGCCTCACAAGCTGGCTGAATTATATCATGCCGGTCATGGCGCTGGCCTTTTATCCGACTTCCTATATTGCGCGTCAGATGCGTTCTTCCATGCTGGATGTCCTTGGGCAGGATTATATGCGTACGGCTAAAGCCAAGGGTCTTTCACAGAATAAGATCCTGTATAAGCATGCTCTCCGCAATGCTATTCTTCCCATTGTTACTTACTTAGGCCCTTTAGTTGCCTATACCCTGGTCGGAAGCTTTGTTGTCGAGAAAATATTCACGATTCCCGGACTCGGCGGTGAATTCGTCAGTTCCGTCATCAACCAGGATTATACGGTTATCATGGGAACCACGATTTTCCTTGCCGCGCTGGTTATTTTCATGAACGTGGTTGTCGATATTGCTTACACAATCATCGATCCGAGAATCAAGCTTAAGTAACAAAGTCCGGGATTTTATATAAGAACTGTATGGGAGAGTAAAATGACATCAAAAAATATTTTAAGCGCCCAGCTGCGTATCGGTCCGGAGGATTTTCTTCCGGCGACAAATGAAGAGAGAGAAAGTCTTGAAGTCATGCGTCCGAGCGTCAGCTTCTGGAAAGACGGTTTCCGCCGCCTCAGAAAAAATAAAGTGGCTATGGTCAGCTTCTGGATCATTATTGCCATTATGCTGATCGCCTTCGTCGTTCCGGCATTTTATCCGTATAATTATGCGGAACAGATACAGGGAAGCGAGAATCTGCATCCGATGCAGTACTCCGCATCCGAAATCGCAAAGCAGGCGGCTGGGACAAAAGTGTTTCCGCATATTCTGGGTACGGACAACCTCGGACGTGATTATGCTATCCGCGTTATGCTTGGAGCGAGAATATCTCTTCTGGTCGGGCTTCTTGCGTCCTTCATCGTCCTTATTATCGGTTCTATTTACGGTTCTATCTCTGCTTTTTTCGGAGGCTGGGTCGATCTTATCATGATGCGCATCGTCGATATCATCTATACGATACCGGATATCCTTCTGATTATTCTTCTTACCTTTGCACTAAAAGCCCCGATGGCGGCACTGGCCGCAAAACCGGGCTTTGCCTGGGTTAATACCTTAGGCGTCAACCTGATCAGTATCTTCGTTGTTTTTGCTCTTCTTTACTGGGTGGGCATGGCCAGAATCGTACGTGGCCAGATCCTGGCTCTTAAGGAGCAGGAATATGTT
Source organism: Lachnospiraceae bacterium UBA1066 (assembly GCA_002316215.1). Lineage (GTDB taxonomy): Bacteria > Bacillota > Clostridia > Lachnospirales > Lachnospiraceae > Chordicoccus. The sequence goes on from DCDB01000059.1 coordinate 2,020, forward strand.
ACAGCCGCCCGGGCCATCGGCGCGCACAGCGGCTGGATCATCCGGAAGCATCTGCTGACGAACTGCATCGGCACGCTGATTGTTACAACGACCCTTCAGATCCCTTCTGCAATTTTCACGGAAAGCTTTCTTTCCTTTCTGGGACTCGGCGTTGCAATTCCGATGCCTTCCTTAGGTTCCCTTGCGAGTGCTGCCATCACCGGCATTCAGAGTTACCCGTATCTGCTTTTCGCGCCGGCAATTCTGATCAGCCTTATCATATTGAGCTTCAATCTTCTCGGCGACGGATTAAGGGATGCCTTCGATCCGAAGCTGAAGAACTAGGAGGGGGTCTTATGGACGCAGAGACAGTAAGCCGGCAGGACGTGCCGACAGAAAATAAGCATGATGAGCATCTGGTCGAGATTGACCACGAACGCCTGTCATTTTTTACACCGGTCGGAGAGGTGAAGGCTTTAAGCGATGTTTCCCTTTATGTCAATGCCGGGGAAGTGCTCGGTATCGTCGGGGAATCAGGTTCGGGAAAATCTGTAACCTCCTACAGCCTGATGGGACTGATTGCCTATCCGGGAAAAATTATCGGCGGCGATTTGTATTTTAATGACCACCACATCAATAAGATGACGGATAAAGAAATGCAGAAAATCCGCGGAAATGAAGTTTCCATCATTTTCCAGGATCCCATGACCAGCCTGAATCCTGTCTATACGATCGGCAACCAGATCCGCGAGGTTATTCTTCTTCACACGGATAAAACGAAGGAACAGGCAAATGAGCGGGCCAGGGAGCTTCTTACGCTGGTCGGCATCAACGAACCGGAGAAACGTCTGAAGCAGTACCCGCACGAACTGTCCGGCGGCATGCGCCAGAGGGTCATGATCGCCATGGCGCTTGCCTGTGAGCCGAAGCTTTTGATTGCGGATGAGCCGACGACAGCGCTGGACGTGACAATTCAGGCGCAGATCATCGAATTGATGATGGAACTGCGGAAAAAGCTCGGCATGGCGATAATCATGATCACGCATGATCTCGGCGTTGTCGCCAGCATGTGCGACCGGATTGCCGTCATGTATGCCGGAAAAATCGTGGAAAGCGGGACTACGGACGAGATTTTTTACGAGCCTAAGCACGAGTATACCAAGGGCCTTTTGAAGAGCATTCCGAAAATGAATGAAAAGGTTTATCAGCGTCTGGTTCCGATTCAGGGAACACCGGTTGACCTCCTGAATCCGCCGAAGGGCTGCCCGTTTGCTTCACGCTGTAATTCCTGCATGAAGATTTGTCTTCGTGAAATGCCTCCGGTAATGGATTTCAGCGACAGCCATTTTGCCTCTTGCTGGCTGAACACCAGGAAACAGATGGAAGGAGAGCAGAAAAAGTGAGCGATATACTTGTACGTGCGGAACATCTTCAGCAGTTTTTTCCTGCGGGCGGCATGGGTAAGAACAAAAAATTTGTGCGCGCCGTGGATGATGTTTCCTTTAATATTGAACGCGGTGAAACCCTGGGGCTTGTCGGTGAATCCGGCTGCGGCAAGACAACGACAGGACGCACGCTGATCAGGCTTTATGAGCCGACGGACGGCAGGATTGTTTATAATAATGAAGTGCTTTTCGACACAGGAAGGCATCCGATTATGGAGGATGACGGAAAAGACAGGGTGGATGCAGCAGGAAATCCTGTTTTCGGAAAAAAGACAGCTGTCAATATGCAGAAGTACCGCCAGAAGATGCAGATCGTGTTCCAGGATCCTTATGCAAGCCTGGATCCCCGTATGACGGTCGCGGATATCGTCGGTGAGCCGATCGATGTCAACCATCTGGCGTCAAGTAAGAAAGACCGCTATGACCGCATCATCCAGGTACTTGAGAAGGTCGGGCTGAACAGCGAGCACGCGAACCGCTATCCGCACGAATTCTCCGGCGGACAGCGCCAGAGAGTCGGCATCGCCCGGGCCCTGGCTGTGAATCCGGACTTTATCGTCTGCGACGAGCCGATTTCGGCTCTGGACGTATCAATCCAGGCGCAGGTCATCAACATGTTTGAAGACCTCCAGAAGGATATGGGGCTGACCTATCTCTTTATTGCGCATGATCTGTCCGTCGTCAATCATATCAGCCGCCGTATCGGCGTCATGTACCTCGGGAAAATGGTAGAGCTTGCGGAAAGCTCGGAGCTTATTTTCCACTGTGTGCATCCTTACACCAAGAGCCTGATTTCGGCCATCCCGGTTGCGGATCCGAAGACGGCGCGGGCGCAGAAGAGGATTATCCTGCAGGGCGATGTCCCGAGCCCGCTTAATCCGCCGAGCGGCTGTCATTTCCGGACAAGATGCCCGTATGCCGACGACAAATGCAAGGAGTGCCAGCCCGCGTGGCGTGAGGTTTCGCCGGGTCACTTTGCAGCCTGCCACCATATCTGAAGAGGCGGTGCCGGAAGCTAAAAGGCCTTCGGATGCCAGGAGAAGCATTCCATGGCAGTTCAAGGTATCGTAATTCCAACAGCTGCAGGTGCCATCCTGAGAATAATACATACACTGCGGAATGTAGGTTGCATATCGCGTCATGGAAAGTTATAATACCTACATCTGCAATGCTTAAAAGAAGGCAATGCTTTAATAAAGGCTGCGGTGCTCTAAACGGGATTGCAGTACTTTTAAAAGGATTTATGGCTTTAATAAAGAATGCAGAGTTTTATTAAAGGGAAAAGGAAGGAGTACTTTATGAAAAAAAGAAGTAAGGTTTTAGCAGCATTATTATCATTTGTAACAGCAGCATCGCTTCTTTCCGCCTGCGGCGGAAGCACAGCGACAACATCGACGGCTACGGCCTCAACTGCGGCGTCGACGGCTACGGCCTCTGCAGCTTCGACGGCCTCCAAGGCAACAGGCAGCACGGCTTCAACAGCCGCAACAACGACAAGCAGCGGAAAAACGCTTACGGTCGAACTTGGACCGGATCCGGAAACAGTTGACCCGGCGCTTAACAGCTCCGTGGACGGCGGCAACTACATTACTTTCTGTTTTGACAACCTGCTTTCAATCGACAAGGACAACAAGGTGATCGGCGCCTGCGCTGAAAAGTGGGAAACAAGCACTGACGGACTGACCTGGACATTCCATCTTCGTGACGGGCTGAAGTGGTCGGATGGCAGCGATCTTACGGCTAATGATTTCGTTTACAGCTGGCAGCGTGTCGCTAATCCTGATACGGCAGCTCCTTACGGCGAAACCGTTCTCGGTATGCTTGCCGGATACAAGGATGCTATCGGAAATCCGGATGCCGACGGAAATACAACAACAACACCTGACCCGACAAAACTCGGCGTCAAGGCAACCGATGACAAGACCCTGGTTGTAACTCTTTCCGCACCGTGCGCTTATTTCGATAAGCTGGCTGCATTTGCAACCCTGATGCCGGTTAAGCAGGATGTTGTCGATAAGGATCCGGACGGATGGTCTGTAAATCCGAAGGAATATATTACGAACGGCGCTTTCACCATCAGTGAATGGGTACCGGGCAGCTACATCCTCTTCAAGAAGAATCCGAATTATTGGAATGCTTCCGCTATCAAACTTGATACGATTAAATGCCTTCTGATGGAAGACCAGAACGCGGCTTACAGTGCATACCAGTCCGGCGAAGCGCTCATGATCAAGGACGTTCCGACAAATGAAATTGATACTTTAAAAACACAGTCCGATTTCCATATTGATCCGGATCTCGGCACATACTATATCAGTCTTAACGACCAGAAGGATATGTTCAAGGATCCCAAGGTCCGTCAGGCCCTGAGCCTTGCTCTTGACCGCAAGTATATTTCTGAAACGATTACTAAGGGAACTTATACGGCAGCCGGAAACTTTGTCGGAACAGGCGTTTCTGATTGGGACGGCAGTGCATTTATGGATAATGCCAACGGCGGAAAACCGTACATCGATACCGATGATTTCCAGGGCAACCTTGCAAAAGCAAAGCAGCTGATGTCTGATGCCGGATATCCAGACGGACAGGGATTCCCGACCATCACTTATTCTACGAACGATGCCGGCTATCATAAGGCTATTGCAGAATATCTGCAGCAGGCATGGAAAGAACTCGGCATCACAGTTAACGTCGATGTCGTTGAATGGAAGTCCTTCACGCCGCAGAGACGTGCCGGCGATTATGAAGTCGCACGTAACGGCTGGCTTCTGGACTACAACGATGCTTCCAACATTCTTGACCTTATGTACAGCACAAACGGAAACAACGACAGTAAGTACAACAGCACGGATTATGATGCTCTGATGGACAAAGCCCGTTCGGAAGCAGATGCCAAGACGCGTTCCGGCTACCTGCATCAGGCAGAAGACGAGATGATGACAAATGCAGCCTGCATCCCGCTCCTTTACTACAACGATTTCTATCTTCAGAGCGCCAAGGTCACAGGCAGCTGGCATTCGCCTTACGGTTTCTGGATGTTCCAGTACGCCGATGTGACGGAGTAAATATAAAAAAAGCTGTAAAGCAAAAAGCTTCAGCGGCAACGAAAATCAGGGAAAGAGTACGGCAAAAAGCCGTACTCTTTTTAAATTTACATTCGATTTTCAGTGTGATATGATGCTTAGAGATGATTGCTTTTCCGAGAACGAATTTAAGCGCCGCAAAATCTTTACTATACCTCATATGAGCAGAGGGGCAGGAATAATGAAAAAAGAATTCCAGATGACGCAGACGGAAAAAGAACTTTTTGACAGTGTTTTATGCGGCATTATCCGATACGCGATGGATGAGGATGCCCAGATTCTGCAGTTTAATTCTTCCTGCGCCCAAATCTACGGCTTTGGAAACAGAGAAGAGTTTTCGGCTGCTCTTGAATCGGGGGATATCCAGCCGGTATACATTTACGATAAAGAAATATTCCGCGGTTTTATCCGGCGCTGCATCCACACGGGAAAGACGGTAAATTTCGGACACAGGATTATGAGAAAAGACGGTACGCTGGCCTACGTCATGGGCACGATGCGCGTTACGGAAATGAGTGACGGCGAAAGAATCGTGCAGACCATGTTTATGGATTCGGGATACCACGTGGTGCAGGAGGATGTGAGAAGGAGCATTAAATATCTTCCGGCAAATTCAAACGGACGTGAGAAGGTTATCGTGGTATCGGAAAGTCCTGAGGTACGGCGGGAACTCAAAGAAATCCTGATGCCTGAATGTGTGGTGATCGAAGCCGCAAGCGGGCAGGAAATCCGCTCTATCCTGAATAAGGAACAGGATGACATCGGTTCGGTTTTAGTGGATGAGGACATCGTTTCACAAGACGATTTCCGATTTATGGCATCTTTAAAGAGCAACATCCTTCTGGCCTCCATCCCGATTGTGATTCTTGCACGGCCGGACGGAGCAGACGAGGAGCAGCTGCTTTCTTACGGGGCAAGCGAATTTCTGCGCCGTCCTTTTAATGCGGAGGTTGTCAGGCTCCGTATTTCAAATCTTCTTGAACTGCGTGATACGGCAATTCAGCGGAACGCCATTGAATCAATGGTCGACAATATACCGGGCGGCGTCGTCATTTTCAGGGTGGGAAGCAGGCTGGAACTGCTGTATGACAGCAAAAAGCTTTCTGCGCTTGGAGATTGGGATGAGGAAGACCGGCTGCGCGTCCGCCGTGAAGGGCTGGATTGCCTGATTTATGAGGCGGATCGCGCGCGTATTACGAAAAATCTGTTTGACGCGGCGGAAAAGGGAAGCACTGTGGAGCTGACCTTCAGGCTTTTCAGTGCGGATGAGAAAGCAATATGGGTACAGGCGCATGCCATTCTCATACGCAAGGAAGGCAATAAGCCTGTCTATCAGGCGGTTATTACGCCTACTTCTGTCCGGGAGAAAATGTATCAGAATATTCTCGACGATTCTTCTTCCGCAGTGGCTGTCAATGACGACAAAACGGATGAGCTGCTGTATATAAATAATGCGGCGGCGGCGCTGGCGGAAGAATGCGGAGAAAGCGAAAATTATCCCTGGCTGGCTTTCCGCGGCGAAAAACTTCCGGATACCGGCTATATTTCGAAACAGATCATAACCGAAAAGTCAGGTCGTCATCTGAATATGAACGGCCGCCATATAAATTGGAACGGAATCCCGGCCAGGATTGTATTTCTTGCTGACGATACGGAAAGCTACCGTCTGCAGAACGAACAGCTTGAGAAGGCTCTGGAAGCGGCAAAAAAGGCAAATGAAGCGAAAAGCTCTTTTTTGTCCCGAATGAGTCATGATATACGTACTCCGATGAATGCTATTTTAGGAATGTCCTCTCTTGCCCTTGATGAATTGGGAAACCAGGAGGCGGTCAAAGATTATCTTGAAAAAATCTCATCTTCCGGGCAGTATCTTCTCGGACTGATTAATGATATCCTGGATATGTCCAAGATAGAAAGCAATCATATAGAACTGAACCTTTCGTCCGGAACTGTGAAACAGTGTCTGCACGATGTCATGATCTCCATGCAGGTACAGCTTGACCAAAAAAAGCAGAAGCTTACGGTTACACAGCTGCCGGATGCAGCCGAACATCCTGTCCTTCTGGACAAGATGCGTATCCAGCAGATCTTTTTTAATTTACTATCCAACGCAGTTAAGTTCACAGGAGAAGGCGGAAATGTGTATGTCACCATCCGTCGGGACAGCCCGGCAGACGGTGTTGCAGGTTATTTTATTGATGTGCGGGACACGGGAATCGGTATCGAGGAAGAGGCGCAGAAACGGATATTCGAACCTTTCGAACAGGCAGGGCCCCAGACAAGAGGAGGGTCGGGCCTGGGTCTTGCGATTGTCCGGAATCTTCTTCAGCTGATGGGCGGCAGTATCAGTGTAGAAAGTGTATTCGGCAGCGGAACGACATTTCACGTACAAGTTTCTTTCCGGCTTTCAGATACGGAAAGTGCAAAATCCAGGAAGACGGAAAATGAAGACTATAATTTTTCAGGATACAGCGTACTGGTGGTTGAAGACCATCCCGTAAACATGATGATTGCCCGGAAACTTCTGGAAAAAAAGAACTGCAGGGTGTCCTCTGCCATTAACGGACAGGAAGCACTTGATATCCTCATGCACTGCGAACCGAACGAATTCCAGGCGGTACTTATGGATATCCGGATGCCTGTCCTAAATGGTATAGAAGCGGCAAAACAAATACGTTCATCACAGCGGGAGGATCTTCAGAAACTGCCGATTATTGCTATGTCCGCAAATGCATTTGAAGAAGATGCGGAACGCAGCAAGGCGGCAGGGATGAACGCCCATCTGACGAAGCCTATTGACAATGATCTGCTTTACCGGACCTTAAAGAATATTTGGAGTGAAAAAAATGAGCATTTATAATTTTGCGGATCTGAATGAAGTGCATAAAGATGCGCTATTGGAGATTGGAAACATAGGAACCGGGAATGCACTTACATCACTGTCACAGCTTACGGGAAGAGCAATACAGATGGATCTGCCGAGTATTCGCATAACGGATATGGACAGCCTGCCGGGAATTATTGATTTTCCGGGAAATGCAAATGCAGGCGTCGTGATTGATGTTCACGGGGATCTTGACTGCGTGATCACATTTCTTCTGAAGGAACAGTTTGCCAAAGTCATTGTAGAAGAACTGACGGGCGAAACGCTTGAAGATGTGAAAAAAATGGACGAGATGCAGGAATCCGCCATCCGTGAAGTGGGCAATATTATGTGCAATGCCTATCTTAACGCTCTTGCGTCTATGCTTGAGTCGGAGTTTTCCGTTTCGCTTCCGAGCCTGAAAGTCGGCGCCAGTAAAGATATATTGGATACTTTTTTGATAAATTTCAGAGATGAAACGCCGGAGCTCCTCTTTATAGAAAATACTTTCTATTATTTTGACCAGGCTTACGTCAGCTACATTCTGCTTCATCCAAAGTGCGAATCTTTGTGGAGAATGCTGGATAAACTCACATAAATGAGGGGAAATGATGCTTATCGAAGGTGTAGGTACACAGGATGAAATGTATGTGGCATTTCAGGAGAAGACGCTTTCTTATGTGATTCCCGAGTCTGATGTCGGGCAGATCACAGCGGATGTTCCGGAGGACATACCGAAGATATATCTTGCCGGATGTTCAGGGAAGGATACCTGTGCCATCATTTTCCAGGATGCTTCCGGCCTTTTGGCTCTGCCGGTTGAAAAAGTGACGGGAATTATACGGATTTCGGCTGAATGCCAGTACGAGCTTCCGCTTGAGGCCCGCAGCCCGCGGAATGAATGGATAGCAGGAGTTGCTTTTCTGGAAAATACAGGAAGCCTGAGTTATCTTCTGGATGTCCGGAAGCTGAGAGAATATTTCTGCCGGGAGCGGGACGATGGATGAAGAAGATTTCCGTTCCGGGAGCGGGACGGCGGAGGAAGAAG
>DCDB01000361.1 GCA_002316215.1 Lachnospiraceae bacterium UBA1066
GCCCTTAATAAGCCGATTATCGAGGTGCCGACCCTGGATGCACTGGCATTCAATCTGTACGATGCCCCGGGGCTCATCTGTCCGATGATGGACGCCCGCCGGCAGCAGGTGTACAATGCCGTTTATAGATTCGAAAATCACAGGCTCACAGCCGTAACCAGTCAGCGGGCGATTGCGGCGCATGACCTGATGCAGGAACTGAACGGGAACCGTGAGGCTGCGCAGGGAGTCATTTTTCTGGGAGACGGCGTTGCGGTTTCTTCTGATATTATAAAAAATGAACTGAAGGTGCCGTATTCGATTGCGCCGGCTCACTTGAACCGTCAGCGGGCGGGAGCCGTAGCGGCGCTTGGCGCCCTTCTTTTCTCCGAGGGAAAATATGTCAGCGCGGCTGATCATGTGCCGGTTTATCTGAGAAAATCCCAGGCGGAACAGCAGAAGGAGAAAACAGCAGAAGGCCGGAAAGCAGAAGCTCAAAAGGAAGAGGCGCAGAAGCCGGAAAACCGGGAAGCAGAAAGTTTCCGGGCGGGGAAAATATGATGGAAATACGCCGGATGGAATTTGACGATATCGGACAGGTGGCAGCTATTGAACGTGAAAATTCTCTTACGCCCTGGAATGAGACAGGTCTTTTTACTTACCTCATACGGGATGACACTCTTTTCCTTGTTGCCTGCGGCAAAGATGACTCGGAGATCCTGGGATATGCGGGGCTTTTAATGGTTCCGTATGAAGCGGATATTACAAATATTACGGTTCGGAAAGAATGCCGGAATCTGGGAGTCGGAACGGCGCTTCTTGAAGAACTTTTTAAAGAAGCGGCGGAAAATGGCGTGACGGATATCCATCTGGAAGTCCGCGAAAGTTCTGCGGCCGCCCGGCATTTGTATAAGAAGCTGGGCTTTACCGAAAACGGAATACGCAAGGATTACTATACGGAGCCGCCGGAAGATGCAGTGACTATGACCCGCAGAACAGCAGATCTTAAGAAAAATGCAGTAAAGGACGGCTGACAGCAGGGAAAACGTGCAGGCAGAAGGAACGGCAGCGCCTGCAGGCGGACGATGTTTGAGAATGAGAATGCATAAAATGAAAAAAAGAAACGGAGCAACGGATGCTGGATGTAAGTTTGCTCGGAACCGGCGGCATGATGCCGCTTCCGAGAAGGTGGGTGACTTCCTGCCTGATTCGCTATAACGGAGCAAGCGTTTTGATTGACTGCGGAGAAGGAACCCAGATTGCTCTGCGAGAATGCGGATGGTCATTTAAGCCAATTAATACGATCCTGATTACGCATTTCCATGCGGATCACGTCGCCGGCCTTCCGGGGCTGCTCCTTACGCTTGGCAACGCCGAGCGCACGGAGCCTGTGACGATTATCGGGCCGAAGGGGATGGCGAAGGTCGTAAAGGCCGTCCGGACACTGGCGCCGGAGCTTCCGTTTGAGACGGAGTGCATAGAGATCGAGGGAAATGAACAGACCTTCCTGCGGGACGGCATGCGGATGACGGCGTTCCGCCTGAACCATAATATCATCTGTTACGGTTACGAAATCGCCGTTGACCGTTCGGGACGTTTTGATGCCGGAAGGGCAAAGGAAAATGATATTCCGCTTCAATACTGGAATCCGCTTCAAAAAGGCCGGACCGTTGAGTATGAGGGAAGAACACTGACGCCGGATATGGTTCTTGGCGAAGCGCGTAAAGGGCTAAAGGTCGTTTATTCTACGGATACGCGGCCGGTGAAATCCATTGCGGAGCATGCGCGCGATGCGGATCTTATGATCTGTGAAGGCATGTACGGCGAGGATGATAAAGAAGCCAAGGCCAGGGCTTACCGCCATATGACAATGAAAGAAGCTGCACAACTGGCGAGAGAGGCTCAGCCTAAACGCCTGTGGCTGACGCACTACAGCCCTTCTCTCATACATCCGGAAGAGTTCATGGGAGCGGTGAGGGAAATCTTTCCGGCTGCCGTTGCGGCGAAGGACGGTCAGGAAATCACATTGAATTTTGAAGATGAGGAGAACGATGGACGGAAGAACTGATATTCTGGCAATCGAAAGTTCCTGCGACGAGACAGCGGCAGCTGTTGTCCGAAACGGGCAGGAAGTGCTTTCGAATGTCATTTACACACAGATTAAAATGCATACGCTTTACGGCGGCGTTGTTCCGGAGCTGGCTTCCCGGAAACATATCGAGAAGATTAATTTTGTTGTGCAGAAGGCGCTGGATGACGCCCATATGAAGCTTTCGGATGTGGATGCCGTTGCCGTGACTTACGGGCCCGGCCTCGTCGGCGCGCTTCTTGTGGGCGTGGCATTTGCCAAGTCTTTAGCCTGGGCTTCCGGAAAGCCTCTGATCGGCGTGCATCATATTGAAGGACATATTTCCGCCAATTACATTGAGCATCCGGAACTTGAACCCCCTTATCTCGGGCTTATTGTTTCCGGAGGACATACACATCTTGTCATTGTCAGGGATTGGGCGGAATTCGACATCCTGGGACGAACCGTTGATGATGCAGCGGGGGAAGCTTTTGACAAAGTCGCCCGTGCCATCGGGCTTGGATATCCCGGAGGCCCGAAGATTGATGCCATTTCTAAAGAAGGCAATCCGGAAGCCATTCATTTCCCGAAGGCGCATGTCAATAAATCAGAGTATGACTTCAGCTTCAGCGGTCTCAAATCCGCGGTTCTTAATTATCTTAACCACGCGGAAATGACGCATGAGACGGTTAATAAGGCGGATCTTGCGGCAAGCTTCCAGAAAGCAGTCGTTGATGTCCTGACGGAACATACGGTTCACGCGGCAAAGGAATATAATATCCGCCGTGTGGCAATGGCGGGAGGCGTTGCTTCCAATAGCGCGCTGCGCGAAGGAATGCAGAAAGCCTGTCAGGCAGCCGGCCTTTCTCTCTATATTCCCTCGCCCGTTTTGTGCACGGATAATGCGGCTATGATCGGTGCGGCGGCATTTCATGAATTCGAAGCCGGAAGACGGAGCGGCTGGGATCTCAATGCGGTTCCGGCTCTGCGCCTCGGGGAGCGCGCATGAACGCGGCAATCGTCCTCGCAGCCGGGCGGGGAAAACGCATGGGAATGGCGACGCCGAAGCAGTTCCTGATGCTGGACGGAGAAATTCTTCTTGCCAAGACGCTCAGGGCCTTTGAAGAGAGTCCTGAGATAAGTGAAATTATCCTTGTTACGGGAGAAGAGTGGGTAACCTACTGCAGGGAAGAGGTCGTTGCAAAGAATGCCTTCCGGAAGGTACATAAAATTATTGTCGGAGGAGCCCGCCGCCATGAATCCGTGTATGCAGGTCTTCTGGCCTGCCCTGAGGCGGATTATGTCCTGATCCATGACGGTGCCCGGCCGTTTGTCACGGAAGACATCATTAAAAGGACAGTAGAGGCAGTTTATGAGTATAAGGCCTGTGCGGTCGGCGTCCCGTCAAAGGACACTGTCAAAATCGTGGATAAGGATGGTTTTATTTCCTCGACGCCGCTTCGGAAAAATGTATGGAACATCCAGACACCGCAGGCTTTTGAGTATCCGCTGATCCGAGCGGCTTATGAAATTGCCAAGGACAGCGAAATGGAGCATATTACCGATGATGCGATGGTGGTTGAAGGCACCCGTCTCTCCAGGGTCAAGGTCATTATGGGGGCGTACGAAAATATCAAGATTACGACGCCGGATGACCTGAAGGGAAGACTTTGAGGCGCGGAAAGGTTGCCGTATAAAAGCTTATGACAGCGCCGGGCTGGATCTGTGAGATAAATGGAGAACCACGATGCAGCCGGACTCTCCCGGAAAGGAATATGAATGAAGATTCAGAAAGTAACGGATGAAAATCTCTTTAGAAATGACATGCATTCCCTTGCGATCATCGGCGATCCCGGCTGCGAAGGCCTCGGAACAGTGATGATGCAGACCTATGCGAATGCGCTCACGGAAGCGTCGAAGGAGGATGCCGTTCTTGTTGTCGGGGATTTTGTCCCGGAAGGGCGTCCGGATTTCTATTCTGACGTCTGCAGTATCACGGAAATTATTTCAAAAAAAGATGTTTATGCTCTGCGCGGAAATCACGATACAGGCGATTATGACAATTATTTCGGCCTGCACAGTTATGCTGTTGAAGGACCTTTGTTTACACTGGTCGTCATCGACAACGCCATGCGTGTTTTTGAACCGCAGGGCCTTCAGCTTTTGAAAAATGAACTTGAAAAGGACAGCGTCCAAAACGTCGCGCTGGCATTTCACATCCCGGTGCCGAACCACTATACTGCGAATGCCGTTTCTGTCCAGGAATATGAGAAGCTGAAGGAAGCCTACGCGCAGCATAAAGAAAAAATGAAATATATGATCTGCGGGCATGTCCATTCGTGCTTCGAGGATGAAGCGGACGGAATTCCTCTGATCTGTACAGGCGGCGGGGGAGCATTTATCGAAGATGTTTCAAAAGACATCAAGGCAAGCGATGTCGAACACCATATCGTGCGCCTTTTCTGCGAAGACGGGAAGCTTCGGCACGAATTTGTCTGGCTTCGCGGCATGCCTTACGCAAGAGAAGAGGAAGATGCCATCAATGCCGATATGCTGAAAACTGTCGTAGGAAATGAAATGACGGCGCATCTTAAATACCTGGCCTTTGCCGAAGAGGCGGAGACGCGCGGTTATGTACGCGTCGCCAATCTTTTTCGGGCGCTGGCAGAGTCGGAGTATCGCCATGCGAGGGCATTTTACACCCTGATCCACAAGCCGCAGTCTTACCGGGAGTCGGTTAAGGAATTTGTTCCGGGCGAGGAGTATGAGTATACGACGCTTTATAAGATGATGGCGGAATATGCGGCATCGCACAAATATACGCTGACGGAGCAGGCCTACAGGGCAGCTGCCAAGGCAGAGCGCGTTCATGCGGAAGCACTTAAAAAAGCAGCCGGCGGTGAAACTAAAGCGGCGGAAAAAATATATGTCTGCCCGATCTGCGGGTATGTCATGATCGGTGAGAATGCACCGGACCGGTGCCCGGTATGCGGCGCGCCCGAAAGAACCTTCGAAGTATTTGAAAGCTGATCCGTGAGATTTTAAAAGCTGGCGGCGCACACGACATTTTGCTCTTATATTTTAAAAGCTGACGGCGCACACGACATTTTGCTTTTATATTTTGGCGTGACATCTTTTTGATGAGTATGTTCAGAACAACTCTTTGATATGTTATAATAACCGAAAACACAAAGGTGGATAAGACATGGAACAAATACTTAATCTTTTTGCAAATGCAGGGAACATCACCTGGCAGATGGCCGTCATGTGGCTGATCGGCGGCGTCATGATTTACCTCGGCATCGTAAAGGAAATGGAGCCTACCCTCCTGGTTCCGATGGGCTTCGGAGCTATTCTCGTCAATCTTCCGATGTCCGGCGCCATTACACAGATGATTGAAGGAGAAACGGTCAAAGGACCGCTGAACATCCTTTTTGATGCCGGCGTGGGGAATGAGCTCTTCCTGCTGCTGCTTTTTATCGGTATCGGAGCAATGATTGACTTCACTCCTCTTCTTTCCAATCCCAAGATGATGCTTTTCGGCGCAGCTGCACAGTTTGGTATTTTCTTTACCCTGAGCCTGGCCTGCCTTCTCGGATTCGATATCAAGGATGCGGCTTCCATCGGAATAATCGGAGCCGCCGACGGCCCGACCTCCATATTCGTCGCTCAGTACTTTAACTCCAAATATGTCGGGGCCATCATCGTCGCCGCCTATTCCTATATGGCCCTTGTGCCGATTATTCAGCCGCCGGTCATAAAGCTTCTTACGACAAAGGAAGAACGGAAAATAAAGATGCCGCTCGGCCGCAAGCATGTCAGCAAAGCCGTCAAGATACTCTTCCCGATTCTTGTGACGATCATTGCCGACATCGTAGCGCCGAAATCGGTCGCTCTGGTCGGTTTCCTGATGTTCGGAAACCTCATCCGGGAATGCGGTGTCCTGAATTCCCTTTCAGAGACCGCACAAAATACGCTGGCAAACCTCATCACGCTGCTTTTAGGCCTGACAGTTGCCGTAAAAATGCAGGCAGATGCTTTCCTTTCGCTCCAGACGCTCATGATCATCGGGCTCGGCCTCGTGGCCTTCATTTTCGATACTGCAGGGGGAGTTATTTTCGCAAAGATCATGAATATCTTTACGCCGAAAAATAAAGTCAATCCGATGATCGGAGCCTGCGGCATCTCCGCTTTCCCGATGTCGGCGCGTGTTATCAACAAGATGGGCATGGACGAAGATCCGACAAATATTCTCCTGATGCATGCCGTCGGTGCAAATGTTTCAGGCCAGATAGCTTCTGTTCTCGCCGGCGGACTCATCCTGACGCTCATTGCAAAATGACCGTCGCCAAGACCTGATGCATCAGGCTTTCACACAGATCACACAGGGCTGCTGCCGCTTAAGTCCGGTCGCGGTAAGTTCTTACGATAACCGCAGGATCCGCCTGCATTAAGAAGACCAGAAACTCCTGATCAGTCACAGCTCTGCAGCCGTTAAAAGGCAGTTCCGATCATTGGATTTTCAACAGAAAGGAAGAATAAATATGGATACATTTCTCAGTTCGCTCAGGGTCATGGGAATCGGCATGCTGGGTATTTTCGCCGTCACAGCCGTCATCATCCTCGTCATTGTCATCCTGACGAAAGTATTTCCCGAAAAGAAGGATAAAAATAAGCAGGCCTGAAGGCCTGCTTATTTATTATAGTAAAAATCAGGCTTCCAGCCTCTTCACCAGCATCGGGATGGCGCTTTCAAAGTTAACGCCGTACCAGCGATGCTCTTTATCCTCAATGGAACAGCGTACGCACTCTGCCGTATAATCAACAGCAAGACCGATTGCTTCATCAATGTTCATGCCGTTGACAAGTGCTCCGGTCATCGCCGAGGCATAAATATCGCCTGTTCCATGGAATTTAACCGGATACCATTTATTAAAACGTTCGTAATACCGGCCGCTTGCAGAATCATAAGCTGCCGAACCAAGCTGGTTTTTATCGTAGCTGACACCGGTCAGGACGGATTTCTTTGATCCCATAGAGGTCAGGTTCTTAAGGATTTTGTGAATTTCATCTTTGGAATAATCATCGCCCTTAAACGGAAGATCCAGCATAAAAGAAGCCTCTGTAAGGTTCGGGACAATAACATCGGCCTTGCTGCAGAGAACTCTCATCGACTGGACAAATTCCTTCGTAAAACCTTTATACAATTCGCCGTTATCCGCCATTGCGGGATCGACGACAACAATTGTATTCTCCCTGCGGAAGCGGTCAATAAAATCCGAAACGATCTCAATCTGCTCCGCCGATCCCATATATCCTGTATAGATGGCGTCAAAGGTAAACCCTTCTTTCTGCCACTGATCGGAAATCGGATTGATCTGATCCGTCAGATCAAGAAAAGTAAAACCTTTAAAAGCCGTGTGATTGGAGAGAACCGCCGTCGGAATCACGGCTGTCTCAATTCCCATAGCCGAGATAATCGGAAGTGCCACCGTAAGGGAACATTTTCCGACGCATGAAATATCCTGAATCGTCACTATTCTCTTCATTTTTAATCATCTCTTTTCCTATTATTTTACTGGATATTCTAACATAACCGCATAGCTGTTGGCAAGAGGCATATAAAAAGAGTCCGGTTCAGCCGAGAAGCCCCATATAGCCCGCCCCGATGCCCAAAGCGGCAGCTGCCAGAATGATCAGAATAGGATGCATTTTCTTAAAAGCCGCGACAAGGGCCGCAAGGAAAATGAAAAAAGAAACCAGGAATGCGCCGCCTGCAAATGTCGAAAGGCTGAAGCCGTCAGGGAAGAAAACACTGGATCCGACCGAAATCACGGCCGATGCAATCAGGCTTACAACGACGGGCTTAAGCCCTCCGAGAAAACCCTGGACATATTTATTTTCCCGGAATGCCTTCAGAAAATGCGCGATAACCAGGATGATGATGAAGGATGGCAGAATTACGCCCGTGGTTGCGCAGACCGCACCGAAGACTCCGCCTGTTTCCGCGCCGATATAAGTTGAAACATTAACGGCAAAAGGGCCCGGCGTGCTCTCGGAGACAGCCACAAAATTGACCACTTCTTCCATCGTCATCCAGCCCTTGCGCGTCACTTCGGATTCGATCAGAGGCAGCATGGCATAGCCTCCGCCGATGGTAAAGGCTCCGATCTTAAAAAACGTCCAGAAGAGTTCAAAGAAAATCATGTGATTTTCCCTCCCTTCTTAGCCGAAAAAACAGTCCAAAACACTCCCGCCGCACCGCTAAAGAGAATAACCAAAAGGACATTTGCTCCCAAAAATGCTACCGCCAAAAAAGCCGCCGCCATGAGGATATAAGAAAAAAGCGACTTCGGACAGGTCTTATACATTGTGGCAAGTGCCCTGATGATCAGCGCCAGAACAGCCGCCCGGACACCGGCAAATGCGTACTTCACAATTCTGACAGACTCAAAAGAGCGAAGGAAAAACGAAATAATCAGGATTATAAAAAATGAAGGCAGAACTACGCCGAATGTCGCAGCAAAAGATCCGGCAATTCCCGCGACCCGATACCCGATAAAAGTCGCCGCGTTGATGGCAATCGGCCCCGGCGTCGATTCAGCGATAGCCACGATCTCCAGAACGTCGTCTTCGCTTGCGTAATGCCGCCGATTCACAATCTCATGCTCAATAAGCGGAATCATCGCATACCCGCCGCCGAAGGTAAAGGCTCCGATCTTAAGAAAGGTCAGAAATAGTATGAGACAGTTATGCGTCCTGCCGCTCTGAGCTTTATCGGCTGCTGTTTTTCCGGCTGTCGCTTTACCGGCTGTTTTTTTCATGTCCGTATATCCCGACCTCCCCTTGCCCGGCCGATGTGATCATTCTGCCGGATATTCCCTGTTTACTTAACCAATTCAATCAGAAGTTCCGCTGTCTTTTCCATCTCCGGAATGCTTGCATATTCATAGCGCCCATGGTAATTATAGCCTCCGGTGCAGAGATTCGGGCACGGCAGGCCGCGGAATGTCAGGACAGCGCCGTCCGTACCGCCGCGGATCGGCAGAATGAGCGGTTTTATCCCTACCTTTTCCATGGCCGCTTTGGCATTATCGATCAGATTCATATGCGAAGCCATAAGATCCGCCATATTAAAATACTGATCCGCGATTTCCGCCGTGATTGTACCTTCGCCGTATTTTTCGTTCATATAGGCGGAGATCTTCCGCACCGTTTCCTTACGGGCTTCAAATTTCGTCCGGTCGTGGTCACGGATAAAATATTTCATATCGGCGCTGTCGGTCGAACCTTTCATTTCCTCAAGGAAATAAAAACCTTCGTACATCTCCGTATGCGACGGCGTCTCTGCCGGCGGGAGCATGGAATTGAACTCCATGCCCACAAGAAGCGCGTTAATCATAAGGTTCTTGGCGTCTCCGGGATGGACGCTTTTGCCGCGTATGATGATATGCGCAGAAGCCGCGTTAAAGTTCTCATATTCCAGAAGGCCCAGCTTGCCTCCGTCCACAGTATAGGCCTCTTCCGCTCCGAATCTTACAATATCAAAGTGCTCCGTTCCGCGGCCAACCTCCTCGTCCGGAGTAAAGGCGATTTTAAAAGTCCTGTGCCCGGTTTCTTTGTGCTCAAGATAGAACTTTGCCATATTCATGATCTCAGAAACACCGGCCTTGTCATCAGCCCCCAGAAGGGTCGTTCCGTCCGATGCAATCAGGTCTTCTCCGATATGATTCTTGAGTTCCGGAAAATCATCCGGCTTAAGAAGCGCATCCTTACCGTCGTAATTTTCGATAATCCTGGGCTTAACATCTGCGCCGCTCACAGCCGGAGACGTGTCCATGTGTCCGATAAAGCCAAGAGGTTTTTTATCCTGGCTGCCCGGAACTGCCGCATAGACGTAGCAGTGTTCTTCATCATAATAAACATCGGAAGCTCCCATCGCCCGAAGCTCAGAGGACAGCAGTTTCGCAAGGTCATGCTGCTTTACCGTCGAGGGCGAGGTCTGCGACTCTTCCGAAGACTGCGTATCAATCTTCGCATACCTTATAAAACGGTCGATCAAATCTTTATTCTTCATATCATAATTCCTCCCCATATCAAAGTCTTGCCATTTTATCCAAATCTGAAACTCATTGCGAAGCGAATGCCGAATCCTGCCCCTTTTCCGCCCCTTCAGACAGAAATGAGCTCATAAAAAAACCGGAAAGCCTGGATTCTCTCCATCCTTTCCGGTTTTCATATTAGCGGAGAGGAAGGGATTCGAACCCTTGCGCCCCGAAGGACAAACGGTTTTCAAGACCGCCTCGTTATGACCGCTTCGATACCTCTCCATAATGGCTGCCCTGTCATATGCGGACAGCAAATGTATTATAGCAAACGCTCCGGCATTTTGCAACTGTCAGCTTTTAAAAATATAAAAGTCAAAAATGTCACGCGAAAAGATTCATCTGCCCGACAGCCCGGCGCTGCAGTTCTTCCGGCTTTTTCCTGAGATAATATGCGGCTTCGCTGCTTTTAAGAATCCAGCCTGGTAATTCATCCGGTGAAATGAGAAGCGGCATGCGCGGATGGACAGGCTTCATGGAAAGATTGGCTTCGGTCGTAAGCAGGACGAAACGCCGTTCATTTTCAAAAAAACTATAAAGGCCGGCCAGAAAGAGAGGTTCGGATTTCTCCTGGGAAAAAGAAAAACAGTCTTTGCCGGAATTCCATTCGTAAAAGGAAGAGGCCGGAACGGCACATCTCCGGCAGGCCAGATCCTTCCGGAAGGAAGGTTTTTCAGCGGCAGTTTCGGCGCGTGCATTGATCATCAGGCTTTTTCCGCGGCCGGTATAGCCCCAGCGCATGGCACAAAGCAGAAGATGGGAATCGGATGAAACAATGACAGGCGCCGCCGCAGACGGACAGATATCGCCTGCCATTCGGGATATTTCCGAAGGACTGTCAATTATTAAATCGGGCAGGACTTTCCGGACGTCGCTGATCAGATAATCGTCAATATAGAAACGGCCGCACATGGGACTCCTTTACGCTTTATGCGCTTTTTGCGTGAATATGTTATAATGGCAAAGGTAAGCTAAGATAGTAATTTATCACGGGGATATTATATGAAAGATAGGAATAAAAATCAACGGAAACGCAGGCTTCGGATCCGGCTTACGGCAGCAGCGGCAGCTATAGCTGTGATTATCGTATGTGTTCTGGTATTTACGGTAAGCCATAGCGCAGCAGTATTGAACGGTTCAGGCGGGAAAACGGGGCAGGAATCCGGGGCAGCGTCAGCATTGTCCGGAACCTCTGCGGAATCCGGAGCGCAGGAGGGGACATCTTCTGCTTCGGGGACGGTATTGCCGGATACTGA
>DCDB01000123.1 GCA_002316215.1 Lachnospiraceae bacterium UBA1066
CGGCGGCGGAATCTGAGGTCAAAGTGTCCGTTAAATCAGGTGCAGGGTATCTGCGGCTGTTTTCGCATCGGAACGTTTTTTTACGCCGAGTTTCTGGAAAATATGGCTGACGTGTGTTTTTACGGTGGAAACCCCGATGTTCAGGATTTCACTGATTTCCTGATTGCTCAGGTTTTCACAAATCAGCTTAAGTACCTGTATCTCGGACTGCGAGAGCGGTTCGATAATGCTCTGTCCTTCCTTCATGAAAGACGGATAGTAGATGGCTTCCACGCGGGCTGCCCGAAATATCGTCTTTAAGAACTCAGGATCCTGATCGTAGCGGCATTCTTTTAGAAGCGGAAGAACGGCCGCTCCGAACTGGGCAATCGGACGGACGAAAGAATATTCCCGTGATATTTCAACAGCTTCAATAATTTCATTTTCCCATCTTGGATCCTGCATCCTGTAGAAGATGATAGCAGCCAGGACTTTAATATAAAGCCCGTCCATCCGGCGCATGCAGGTTGTACAGTATTTCATAAGAGGCGAAAGGGCAAGAAGCGCTGTTTCGTAGTCTTTCTTCTCAATCAGGACCATGGCGTACGTAAGGTACTGATAGCGCCACATGGCATGGAGGTGAAAAAGATCTTTCGGCGCTTTTTCCCTTTCCCACTTGGAAACGGCTTCCTTATCGCCCATCCGCATGGAAATCCTGCATAAAAGAGCGTCGATGTTCGGGAAGAAACGGCTGTTTCCTTCCTTTTCAAACTTTGTACGGATGCTGCGGACCGTTTCAAAGGCAAGGTTGGCTTTTCCCCTGGCGGTCTGTTCTCTGGCCAGAAGACCGATGGCCGCAAATTCAATGTCCGGCGTTCCTCTGTTCTGTATCTCAACGATTCTGGCCGCCAGGTTAAGTACGCGAAGAGAAATATCCTCTCCCTTTTCAAATTTACTTTCGCAGATGGAACAGTCCGCAAGCCCGACGCCGTCACGCCCCAGAACCGCTTCGACCGGCATCTTCATCGTTCTGTACAAAAGGTCGTCTTTCTTTGCCCAGTCACAGAAGTCTTTCCCGCCGTTCATAATTGAAGGAAGCATGCTCGTTACGGAAAATGAAAGGACTGAAAATGCCTTTCCCTTCATTGAAATATAGAGGCTTTTTAAAGTCTCTGCCAGCCCCTGATCTCCGAACTGCGGAAGGGAAATATTTAAATACGCCACTTTCTCACATAGATCACGATACAAAGAGCTGCCGCGTTTAGCCGCATTCCTTGCTTCCTTCAAGCGCCCGTACCAGTAATTTGATTTTTCGAAGTCAAGTGTCAGGGCGCAGAGCATGCTCATCCCGCACATAAGAGACGGCGAACGGCCGATATCTTTCTCGGAAAGCATTCGGTAATAAGGTTCCACCTGATAGTAATTAGCCACCCCCGGATGAAGCAGCGCCTGCTTTTCCAGCAGCTGCGATACCCGTTCATGATCGTTTCCGTGAAATGCGCACTCCAGGGCATGCTCGATATCCCCGTGCATTTCATAATAGACTCCGGCTCTTGCATAAAGATTTCCCAGCTCCTGGGGCGTATAGATTTCTGACATTTTCCAGAAAATAAACTGCCGGACGATCTTCCTGAAACTGTACTCGCCCAGGGTATCCATCACCAGGATTGTCGTATGAAGCGAAAGTTCGCTGATCAGTTCTCCCGCATGCGCATTTCCGCTAATAATCTTTGCCAATTCCGGCGAGAATTTTTCGACGGGGGCGAGACTGAGAAGAAAACGCTGCATCGTTTCATTGAATTTCTTATAGACCATTTCATCAAAGTAACGGAAAAGCTCCATTTTCGCATTATCAAAAACCTTGGTATTATAACCTTCTCCGCCGATAAGCAGACGTTTCATAATAACGATATAGGTCGGGAATCCCCAGGTATCGTGCATAATGGAAGAAAGTTCATCCGCTCCGACCGAAATACCGCCGTCTGCCAGCATCTTCTTCACAAGAAACGGTTCAAGCAGCAGATCCTCCATCGTAAAAACGGTCAAAACGCCGGTAAATTCAAAAGGCATCAGCCATCCGGGCAGTGTACCTCTGGAAAGAAAAACAAAAAAAGGCTGCCTGTGGTCTTTAATAAAAAGTTCCAGCAGCTTCCGGCTGTCCGGCGACATACAATCCAGATGGTCGATCAGGACTACCTGACAGTCATTGCAGAATGGCTGCTGAAGAAAATCATCCTTCTGTGCATTCCGGACATCAACGACCATTTTCTCAAGAAGTTTTTTTGCCGTTACCGATTTTCCGCAGCCGCACGGCGCACCAAAAAAGACGGCTCTCCCATTTTCCAGAGCCGCCGCAAATCTTTCTTCTACAGATGGGTTGATATAAATATGCTGTGTCTTCGCCATAAGCCGTACCTTTAATCCAGTAATTCTCCTGACTGCCTCGGTGCTGTGCGTCTTCGGCAGCCAGGGTGTGCTTAATGATCTGAATCACTTCGCGCGTTCCGGATCACTCCGTATGATCTGAATCACTTCGCGTGTTCCGGATCACTCCGTATGATCTGAATCACTTTGCATGGTCAGATGCCGAGGCCGTTAATCGTATCCGCTGTCTTTGTAACAAGCTCCATGCAGCGTTTTTTTGAATCCCCGAGTACGGCCGACATGCTCGTAAGTCCTCCGGTCAGCTGATCCAGCGCCATATTCTTTACAAACTTGCCCGCTCCGGCCGGCTGAGTATTCCGCATAACGGTATATTTCCCCTTATTTCCTAAAATCTGTACCTGGTTATTCCGGTCAATCTGCGGAAAAGCAATAACCCAGGCAAGACCGTCCTTAACTAATTCCGGCTTGCCTGCCTCAAACTCCACGTCCTTGATCTTTTCGAATAAATCATCAATTTTCGGGTAGTTTCCCTTCAGATCCAGCTTAACCATCTTGACACCCATCAAATCTCCAAATCCCATTTTTTCTCTCCTTTCATACCTGTCATCTGATACCTTTGCCGCTGTACAAATTTATTAAACTTTTCACACAAGCTTTTTGTAAGCAGAAATCTTTTACAGCTTTTTACGCCTGCATTTTTCGTATCGCGCAGAGAGTGACTAATCACTTTTTACGCGTCATGAACGGATCATTCAAACATTTTTAAATGCCATTTTTCGCTGCGCTCTGTCTGTAATTCTTGTGAAGGTCACCTTTTCGTAATACCCTGCCTGCAGCTGTTTCGTGAATACCGTCTTTCTTCGTCTGCCTTATTTATAACTGATTTCCACCTGCTCTGTATACCAATCCTGCTGATAGAGATCCGTCAGTTTCAGCCATATGCACGATTTTGCATCGTTAAGATCAGCCGTATCAACCGTCAGCGCATCCTGGGAATCCACCGTAATCGCATCCCCGAAAGTATAGCTGCTGTCAAAATTGCCGTCATAGGTATAATAATCGCAGATTGGCTGCAGGACATCCCCGTTCCTGAGCTCAAAATATCCTTTGGCCAGAACATCGCCGTCTTCCTGATACGGAAGGTAGCCGAGCACTGAAGCCGTTGTATTCCCGCTTTCATCCTGCACCCACTGCAGGTAGACATCAATTTCCTCACTGTCGTTCAGCATCGCCGGCACTGTTCCCGAAAAGATCGTAGTATCGCCGCGCGTCTCAGGTGCAAAAGCATAAAATGCAACCGGCTGGCCGTTTATAGCCGTCCATGTATTGTCAAAATCCACCTTAAGCGCTCCGCTGTCGGTAAAATCAGCCATCTGATCCGACCCCAGGTCGATATAGCCTTCACCGTCGTCAAGATAAACCTGAAGCTGGATATCGGCAAGCTGATCCCATACATCATCCGAAAGGGAAAGCGTATAAGCCTGCTCCTTATCGTCGTAGTCAAGCTTCAGATCCTCGTCGCTGCCCAGTGTATCGTAGCTGTAGCTTTCCTGCGAATTATCGGAGTACCAGTCTGCTCCTGACAGGTCATCAGAACTCTCATTATATCCGGTAAGCTGCGTCAGCGTATCTGTATTCCCGCCGCTTCCTGAAGCCATGACGCTTAAAAAGTCATCATAAAATGGCTCCGCCCCCGTGCACTTGATGCTTTTCAGCCCTTCCCGGACGTCCTGATACATTTCAGGCTGTTCATACGGAAAATAAACAGCTATCCCGTAAGAGCCGGAAAGATCCGAATCATTCCGGTATTTCACGGCGCTAAAAAGCATCTTAAGCAGATCTTCTCCTCCGTTCACGGATGTCCTGCTGATATAGTCCGCAAGATCAATCTGCTCGTCACCGCCGTCGGCATAGGACCGGCTGTTTTCTCTCGCTTTGGAAACCTCCTTAAATCCCGCGTCACTTGCGATATAGTCTTTTGCATTCTGCGCATAGGACGTGTAGGCATTATAGAGATTCGGTATTTCCCGCAGGTCCATGAGGGAGAGCGTGACATCGTCATTGCCGTAGAAAGCGCCGTAAGCGTCGATCATCCGGGCTCCTAATTCCGTCGTCGGCATGGAAGGTTTTTCTGAGAGCGCCGCCATGGTGTCGGTATAAGCCCAGCCCTCACCGGGCTCGGTTTCCTCACTCGCCAGAAGATAATCGGCATACGGCTCAAAAGCATAAGCCGTTTCAAGCGTTCCCATCAGGCAGGCATCAAAGGACATGATATCCAGCTTAATCCCGCTGTCCGCCACCGCACCGGAAAGATCCGCCAGCGTCAGCGTATCCTCCGGATAGTTTTCGTCGCATCCGAAGCCGCCCATGGTTCCGCCGCCATGATCCCACAGTTCAAGGACGTAGCGGTCGGAAGGATATGTTTCTTTCGCCCAGGTAATAAAATCGGCAAGTGCCTGCCGTGTACACATAGAGCCCTGGCCGGCATCGCCAACGGACTGCATATCGTGATTCTCAATCAGCCAGCGGCCTCTTGTATCCGCTGAAATCCTGCTGTCGTCCCATGAAGACGCTCCCCCGGTCTGGACGACAATTTTCAGGCTGTCGCCGTTTCCGGAATCAATCATCTCGTGGAGATCGGCCGTAGCGGCGCCGCTTTTACTCTCAAGGTCTGCGCCGACCATGTAAACCATCCAAGTCACGCTTCCGGCCTTTTGAGTATCGGTATAATAATCCCTGAGCCCCTGCACACTGCTCTCCGTACCCCAGATGCCGTACTCACCGCCCTCATAATCCGGTGCAAGGCTCTTTCCGCCTTTTGAAAGTTCGGCAACCATGTCCTTAAGCGGCACGCTTCCGCTGCCTGAGCCCGTTTCCGTATCATCCGAAATCCCTTTTTCTGTTTCATTTTCCGTTTCATTCCCTGTCTTATTTTCTGTTTCATCCGAACCGGATAAAAGACCGACAAGAAAAATGCCGCCGACGCAGACCAGAACAATAATAAGGATGACCGGGAGTATTGATTTATGTTTCTTTTTCATAAAAACCTCCGGATACAAAAAGCTCCCGCTGCTTTTTTATGGCATTTTCTGCTTTCCTGCGCATGAATGCCTGCTATACTTCATACTCCCGTTCTTACTGCACATAGATGCGGCTTAACCCCTCATACTTCCTCTCTTACTGCACATAGATGCGGCTTAACCCCCATACTTCCGCTCTTACT
>DCDB01000239.1 GCA_002316215.1 Lachnospiraceae bacterium UBA1066
CATGTGAAACCGGGGGATAGTTTTGCCCGTCTCAGGGCTGCCGCGGAATGTATCATTTTTTATTCGTCTCCGCGTACAGGCCGGGAATGAAGCATGATTTTTTTCGAATCTGCGGAACGCTGAGAAAAAAACATGCTGCATTCCCGGCCGTCCGTTTCCCACGATAAACCTTCCTTCATTCCTTACTGCCCTAAGAGACCCCGCAAAACATCCCCCGCAGTTCACATTATCAACACATTTACGCTTTATATTAAACAGGATATTAAGAAAACGATTATTATACGGGAGGAAGAGACTTGATCGAAGTTAAAAATTTAACCAAAAAGTACGGCGATCATGTGGCTGTGGATAATTTGAGCTTCACAGTGGACGAAGGCCAGGTCTACGGTTTCCTGGGGCCGAACGGCGCGGGAAAATCAACGACAATGAACATTATGACCGGCTATCTGGCGCCGACAGAAGGCGATGTCATCATCAACGGCCATAACATTATTGAAGAGCCGGAAGCGGCGAAGAAGACGGTGGGCTATCTGCCTGAAATACCGCCTCTTTATGTTGATATGACGGTACGCGAATATCTGAAATTTGTTGCGGAACTTAAAAAAGTTCCCAAGATAGAGATCAACACGGTACTTCATGATATTATGGACGAGCTGGGTGTCACGGATGTTGCGGATCGGCTGATCCGCCATCTTTCCAAAGGCTATCGTCAGAGAGTCGGTTTTGCACAGGCTCTGATCGGAAATCCCGAGACGCTGATTCTGGATGAGCCGACCGTCGGTCTCGATCCGAAGCAGATTATCGAAATCCGCGAGCTTATTAAATCTCTCGGCCGTAAGCACACGGTCATTTTGAGCTCCCATATCCTTTCCGAAGTAAGCGAGATCTGCGATACTGTCCTCATTATTTCCAAAGGAAAGCTGGTTGCCTGCGATACGCCTGAAAACCTTGCGAAGGGACAGAGCGAAACAGCATCCGTTACCGTTACGTCTCCGGATTCTAAAACGGAAGTCCTCCAGGCGCTTCTTACTGTGGCGCAGGCTGAAGACATTTCAATCAGCGTTGACGACCAGAAGCTGGTACATGCGATCGTTACGGTTCCGGGAAATGAAGACCCGCGCCGTGAGATTGTGCAGGCCCTGAAATCAAGAAACTGCGAATATTATTCGGTCGATGTTAAGAAGGCCAGCCTTGAAGACATTTTCCTTGAACTTACGGCGAATGAGAAAGAAGACCAGATTGCCGAAGACGAAGAGGCAATGGACGATAAGACAGAAGCCGATTCCGCTGAAGCTTCCCAGGGAAATGATACGCTCGCCCTTTCCGGTTTCCAGAGCAATGCTGAAGATTCTGCTGCCGGCGAGGCCGAAAGCGCAGCAGCCGCAGCAGCCGATGCAGCATCCGGCGCTGTCGGGAATTCCGCGGATGCAATCGAAACAGCTGTCGGAAAAACTGCCGATGCAGCAGAGGCTGCGGCTCATGATGCAGCGTCAGGCCTGACAGGCGGGGAGGATAGAAAATGAATGCTATTTATAAGAGAGAAATGAAAAGTTACTTTACCTCTATGACCGGAGCAATTGCAATTGCCGTCATGCTTTTTGTCATCGGGCTGATGTTCCGTTATATTAACCTTTCGAGCGGCTACGCATCGTTTGCCTATGCCGTTTCAAGTTCATCCCTGATTTTCTATATCGTTGTTCCGGTACTTTCCATGCGTGTCTTT
The DNA here is from genome assembly GCA_002316215.1 of Lachnospiraceae bacterium UBA1066. GTDB lineage: Bacteria > Bacillota > Clostridia > Lachnospirales > Lachnospiraceae > Chordicoccus. The sequence goes on from DCDB01000239.1 coordinate 1,724, forward strand.
GCAGAGGAAAGAAGACAGAAGACGGATCAGCTTCTGATGACGGCTCCGGTTTCTCTTAAAGATGTGGTATTCGGAAAATATCTTGCGCTGATCTCAATTTTTGCGATTCCGGTTGTTATCATGTGCTTTTACCCGCTCATCATGTCGGCTTTCGGGACAGTTACCCTTCAGCTTGATTACCTGAACATCCTGGTTTTCTTTATCATGGGCTGCGCTTATCTGGCGATCGGTATGTTTATCTCGTCCCTTACAGAGAGTGTCATTATTTCCGCCATTGTCAGTATTCTTTTCGTATTCGTTACGCAGATGATCGGAAATACCTACACCATTTTCAGCTCGACGAATTTCTCAGGCCTTGTTTTCCTGATTGTCATGGCAGTCATAATCGGGCTTCTGGTTTATTTCATGACGAAGAATTACTGGGCGGCGCTCGGAACCGTTGTGGTTCTTGCAGCGGCATGTTTTATCGGCTATCTTGTGAAACCGGACTGGTTCGGCGGGAAAGCGGAGACCGTGCTCGGCGTACTCAATTTCAGTACGCATTTTTCGACATTTACGCAAGGGTCTTTCAGTATTGCTGACCTTTTGTATTTCATTTCCGTTGCTGTTGTCGGCATCGTCCTTACGATGCAGTCTGTAGCTAAAAGACGCTGGAGTTAAGGAGGGTGCAGAAAAATGACGTTATTTAAAAAGAAAGAAGCTGAAAACAAAGACTTGGGTACAGACCTTCAGAAGGAGCCGAAAGCTCCGAAGGTGAAGGCACCGAAAGAGCCGATTGACAAGAAGAGCCTGATTAACGGATCTTACGCGATGGCGGTCACGGCCATCATCGTCGCCGCGGTCGTGATTATCAATTTTATCGTCGGAACGATACCTACGAAATTTACAAAATTTGATATCTCTTATCAGAAACTTTTTACGATTGGAGATACGACTAAAACGATTCTGAACGATCTTCAATCAGACGTTACCATAAACTGGCTGACGCAGACGGGCAGTGAAGACACGACCATTGAAAAGCTGCTGGACACCTACAGCGGGCAGTCGAGCCATGTTAAAGTCAATAAAGTAGATATCGTTGCAGAACCTACATTTTACAAGGCCTATACTTCTTCTTCGCCCACGGCCAACAGCCTGATCGTCGTAAGCGGAGATAAATCCAAGGTCATCAGTTACAATGATATTTACGAGTATGATTCCAGCGGCTATTCCTATTCGGCTACGGGCTTTGACGGAGAAGGACAGATTACATCTGCCATCAACTACGTGACCTCGACGGATTCTACAAAAGTGTATTATACAACCGGACACGGCGAATTCAGTCTGAGTACGGACATGACGAATACGCTTTCCAAGGCAAATATCGAATCGAGCGAACTAAATCTTTTGAATACGGATATCCCGGACGATTGCTCCTGCCTTATCATTTTCTCCCCGACCACAGATTTTACGGCGGAAGAGTCAGCAAAGGTTACGGCCTTCCTTGGAAACGGCGGACATGCCCTTATCTGTTCACTGACCTCCAAGGACGAGACGCCGAACTTTGATTCAATCCTGTCGGCCTACGGCGTTTCCCGCGTCAGCGGTTTTATTGTTGATCCGGATGCTTCGCACTATACTCAGGCCCAGTATCTGCTGATGCCGAACATTTCCTCAAGTTCCGGTGTGGCCAGCGGACTTACAAGTCTCAACCTGGTTTATGCTTATGCGCAGGGGCTTACGGTTACAGATAATGACAGTGCGACTTATACGGTGACACCGATACTCACGACCTCGGATCAGGCTTATTCCAAGAGCCTGGATTCCACTTCGCTCAATAAGGAAGACGGCGACCAGGCACAGCAGTATGATCTGGCGGTCCAGATCGAAGAGACTTTTTCAAATGACTCTTCGGGTGCTTCAGATGTAAGTACGGATACGGCTTCGACTGCTTCCGATGCATCTGTTTCCACGGCTTCCGGTTCGACAGACAGTTCTGCAGCGGATACAGCTTCTTCGGCTAAGGAGACTAAAATACTTTACTATACGACACCTTGTGTGTTCAGTGCGGATGCGCTTTCATCGCTTCTGCAGCAGCAGGTTTCCCTGCCTTCAGGAAATACGGCTCTTTTCTCGAATTCTATAACGTATCTGACAGATAAAGCAGTAACGGTTTCGATTGCATCGAAGAGTCTTGACACGCCGAAGATTACAGTTCCGGCAGCGGCAGGCTCCATTATCGGAAATGTCGCTATGCTGCTGATTCCGGCAGCGATCCTTGTGGCAGGCGTCATCATTCTTGTCCGCAGGAGATCACGCTGATCAACCGATACTGGAGGCGGAAAAAATGAAAAAATTAGGTAAATTGCCGATGCTTCTGATCGGCGTGGGCGTTATCGCCCTTTTGATCGGCCTGTATTTCTTCGTCAGCAAGAAATCAACGGAATACGAGAGCAGTCAGTCGAAGTCTTATGATTCCCTGATTTCCCTGACAGCGGATCAGATCAGTAAAATAAGCTGGACTGTGACCGGCGGGGATACGCTTTCTTTTACCCGTACGGACGGAACCTGGACCGATGATGCTGATTCATCTGTCAGTCTCGATCAGGATAAGGTGAACACAGTAGCTTCCGGCGTCACGGGAATCTCCATTTACCAGACGATGACGGATGTAACGGATCTTTCAAAGTACGGGTTGGATGCACCGACCTTTACACTGACCGTAACCGATACCTCGGGAAATGAAACCGCGGTCACGCTGGGAGCCCAGAACACGACTGCGAGCTCGGTATATGCGTATAAAGGCACGGATACTTCTACGGTTTACTCCTGTGCTTCAACAATTACGTCGACCCTGAAGAAGACGATTTCTGACCTTACGGCGACAAGCTCGGCAGATTCCGGGGACACGTCTTCGGCTTCTTAAAAAGCCGCGAAGCTAATAATGTGCGTATCAAATACAGCCGGTGGAATCTTCATTTTGCAAGTTAAAAACACCGGGTTTAAGGTTGTTGTGTGTTATAATGAGCGGCAGGGCGGAACCTGCCGCTTTATTAGTTCTTTTCAAGGAGGTAGAATATGGATCGGATTGGAACCGGGTATGATGTTCACCGGCTGACTGAAGGACGAAAGCTGATTCTGGGAGGAGTGGAAATTCCGTATGAAAAAGGACTGCTCGGGCATTCGGATGCGGACGTCCTGACGCATGCCGTTATGGACGCCCTTTTGGGGGCGGCGGCTCTCGGGGATATCGGGCTTCATTTTCCGGATACTGACGAACAGTATGCAGGAATTGACTCAATGAAGCTGCTTTCCCGCGTCGGAGGAATACTGACGAATAAGGGATATTTTATCGGCAATATTGATGCGACGGTTATTGCCCAGAAACCTAAGCTGCGTCCGTATATTGACGGGATGCGGAAGAATATCGCCGCAGCTTTAAAAATACCGGCCGACCGCGTGAGCGTCAAAGCTACGACGGAAGAAGGACTTGGTTTTACCGGTTCGGGCGAAGGTATTGCGGCGCAGGCTGTCTGTATTATTTCCCGGTTTGAGGCTCATCTTCGTCAATGCTGATGCTGCCATTGAATACCTTTTGACACTCATGAGGCTTCGAATTGCTCCGTCGCTTTGCGATTCCCACAATCTTGAAAAACATTTTATAGTCGGATTTCTTCTAGTATAAGTCCGAAAAAAGATTGAATCAAGTGCACGGCGGCGGTATCCTTTTATCATACAAATTATTCAGGAGGTTTGGAAAATGATACAGCTTCTGCTCCTGATGATTTTTATGTATGAAAGAACAATTCTGAAAATACGAAAGGAAATGCCCCATGCTAGATCTGCATATGCACAGCCGTTTCAGTGAGGACGGCGAACTGGATCCGGAGATACTTGTTGGAAGATGCGCGGCACTGGGCATGTCCCTGATGTCCGTTACAGACCATAACTGCGTAAAAGCGAATGCCCCGGCCGCCCGGGCGGCACGTTCGCTGGGAATAGCTTATATTCCGGGAACGGAGATCGACTGCGTTTACGAAGGAAACGGTTTTCATGTCCTGGGATACGGAATCGATTATCAGAGCAGCGATTTTGAGAAAATAGAAAAGGACGTGCGTGACCAGGGCCTCAGCGCTTCTCTAAGGCGGCTTGAGAAGACACAGCGGATGGGGTT
>DCDB01000027.1 GCA_002316215.1 Lachnospiraceae bacterium UBA1066
GTCGGATAGGTTCCCGGATCCGGTCCCGGCATATCCGGTCTTGTGCAGTAGGCATAATAGTAATTCACGCCGTCCGTCGTGAAGCGGAAGACATGGGCACCGTTCCCTTCCCCCGCGTCATTTGTATAGCTGATGATGTGCGTGTAATCCAGCTGGACCGTCTGACCGGCGGAGGCACCCAGCATCATGGGCGCTGCCATGAGCGACGTCAGCTCCGAGCCGTCATCCATGACGATCGAATTTGTAACATCATCTGTCGTTACCGTGTCGTCCTGGACAACCGTGGATCCGCTGTCCGTATTCTCCGCTGCCTGCGGATCTGCCGCATAAGTCACAGTTCCGCTGTCATCATTTGTGTCCTGTGTTCCCGTATCATTCGATGTCTGTTCTGCATTTCCTGAATCCCCTCCGGAATCCGTCGCTGCGTAGGCCACATTTCCTGCAAGCAGCGAAAGCATCATGATTCCGGCAACTACCGCGCTGAAAAACCTTCTCTTCTTCATTGCACATCCTCCGTTATCTGATTGATGGGTACAAAAAAGGAAGCAGGGGTTTTTCCCTTGCTTCCCAGTTCTGACAATTCTAGTAAACCACGTCAAATAACGGAATGCTATACCACCTTATAACTTCTTTTTCCCTTTCAACCCTTTTGTATCTTTTTTACTCAATAAGTATCTCCATCTTGCAACTTTTTAATTGTTATTTTTTCTGAATGAATTATCATGTTGTATGAATCAATTCCACTATACAATGCCTCTTTAATATTTTGTTCACAACAATTTACTACTTTTACGAATATAGCAAACAATAGATCAAAACCGGTATGACAATATCACAGGCATTTTCACATTGAATTTGGGAGAAATGCATCCATGGAATTAATTGACACAGACAATATAACTACATTTCCACATGAGTTATTTTCAGTTATAAACATATATAAAAACCAACTCACAGCATTATGTAATAAATTGCATTTTGATGAGCCTTATAAAATTCAACATGGCATAGAGCCAGTCGACGAGCAACGCGATTTAGTTGAAAAGATATCCAGAATAGCAATCTCCATTTTAAAAAATTACCAAATTACATGCTGGCATTCAACGCGGCTATTAAACATTGCAGACGTTCGTAAAAATGGTTTACTCATTTCAAATGACAATGGTAGAGTTACCCGGCTTCGTTCTATAATGGAAAAACTTGATTTTGATGAAATTGAAATCACCTCGCTTCTAAATAAATGCCAATTATATTGGGATAGAGATCCGAATAGACAAGGCACTGTGCATTTTTTCTCTTCGAGAAGTCTCTTTGATTCCTATGACCATTTTGCTAATAATATTGGTGGCGAGGTGATCAGGTATTCATTAGGGAAAAACTTAGAGAATTCACCGTACAATAAATTAAAAGATAATGGGACTCCTGTTTTCATCAAATTCAAAATAAATTTCTCTGATATCGCCAGCATGTGTCAAGAAAAAATTGCACGAGGTTTTTGTATATCTATTATTATACAAATTATCTTAAATAGAACCTGCCAACCTCAGTTTGATGGCTGGACAAAGATAGACATTCCAAGCAAAAACATTCTTGAAATCAAAAAGATTGAAGGATTCAATTATGAATGGACTGGTTTCGATTATGGCAAAATCTACATCTTGTAATTGTGTAGTCAACATAGACAATTCAAGAATCACATCTTTTTCTTATATTCCGTCCACTTTTCAGCAAGTATATCTGCTAACCCGATGACTATGCTAGAATCTACCACCTCAGCGCCATGACAAGATACTTTCTTCGATAAAAGTTCTTGTATATCACTCAAATCCATATCCGGATACTCGATAAGCATTCTATTCATGGTCGGTAGTCCTCTCGCTTGTAAATCTGCATCAACGTCTTTTAGCATTTCCTGAAATGGGTGTCCATAAATGTTTTTCTTTCGCTTAATATACACCCACCGAAAGAAAGCTTCTTTGTTAATAGTATCCGGTGACTCCAAATGGCACTTCTTACACATCAAGAAGGCATTTTCCGGGGTATCTTCACCATCCAGTGCTGCAGGTACTATATGACATTTTTGCAATTTTCTCCTTACTTCTGCACTATTCCATATTTTGTTTATTTCTATATCATCATATTTTTCATGCTCTTTTACGGGCAAGTTTACGATTTCACCACACGCCCAGCATTTTGGAATGATCCAATCTTCAATGACAGGAATCGAATCTTGATAGTTCGTTATAGACGCTCTTTTTTCAAGAATGATCTTTCCATCATTTCTGATGGCTTTATCTTTCCAATAATTCATTATTGCAGAATGACTTGCAGATATTTCCCCCATACAGACCCTCACTCTTTCAATTTAATTCATACCTTTGATAAATTCCACTTGTTTATTCTTTCTGTTATATCAAAATATTGTAAAACAAGTATATCATTATATCGATCTTATCGTTCAAATGTTGTGCAAAAAGAGACTATGCGTTCAATTCTCTTACTTCTATTATCCTTGTCACCCACATTCAAGTCTCACCTCGATAAGCATAACAACCTATAGCACTGCATTTTCGCCGTTTCACCATCGCTCAAACGTATCAATTTGAGATTCTTTCTTTCGAGCGGCATAAGCCCGAAGTCATCGATGACGAGCAGGCTGAAGCCGGCCATGTGGTTAAGATAATCCAGATAGCCTTTACTATCTGGGCGCAGCTTCAGACATTCATTGATGAGTGTATTCGCGCGGATATATTTGACGGTCTTCATCTGATGCATGGCTGCGATGCAGAGCGCGTTGGCCACGTGTGTCTTGCCGGCCCCCGCTGATGTCAAGCATATGACACAAACTTTTTCAAAATCTTTTTGCAGTAAATCAAGGCTTTCCGCTCCGATGACCGCCAAATAAGCACTGGGCGTGTATTACAAGTGACGGAAAAAGAGGTTGTTGGTGTTATATAAATGCTACTTACTCATAGAACGTTTTTCTTAGTTCAATTCCCTCCGAATCCGTCAAGCCCTTCTGATACATCTTATAGCTGTCTTTCATAATAAAGATCAGGTGATCAGATTCTATCACTGATACCGAGACAAGCTTTTCCTTTCCGGAACGTTCCTGCGGAATGAACATTGCAGTAGCCTTCTTTATTGTATAACTCTTCAGCTTTCCGTTATACGGGACCAGATAGTATTTTCCTGCCCGCTTGCCATTTACCTGCACCTCTACTGCCGAAGTCCTTAAAGCTTTAGGAATAAGATCTTCAGTAGGTTCAAAACCATCCTGAACACTCTCCGCCTTTTGCTCAGTTGGTTTATCGGGTTCGATATTCTCCGTTTCTGTGCCGACGGCATCCGGCATACTCAGGACACCGTCCTGCTGCTTTACCTCTTCCTGGCGGGCTGCTCTTGGCGCACTTCTGTGGATCTGAACATCAACCGCATTGTCTTCAGTGCGGACTTCATAACATTTTTCAGGAAGGCCGTAAACATTTACGCTTTGGTGGCTTGTTGAAAAAGCATTGTTTTCCAGATAATTCCTGTCACCGAACATCATCTCTTCCATATCCGGTGTTTGTACTTCATGCCATGATTTTGTGCTCTTTATCAACGCCTCCACACGCTTAACCAGTCTGAGGTTACCGATATTCTCAGTATTATCGTCAGGCATAACGACGAACAGGTAATCCCTTGCCCGGCTTATTGATACGTTGATGATGTTCTTTTTATTCAGGAACATCTCCTTTGACGCAGATATGGTAGGAGGCGTATTAAATACAGCAAATATAATGTCGCATTCATCGCCCTGGAAGCCATGGATCGTCCCGACCTGAACATCGACCTCCTGTGGCATTTTCTCCGAAGCTATAAGCTTGTCAATCACGTCTGCCTGTGCACGGTAAGGTGCGATTATGCCTATCTTTAGAAGCTTCCCCTGATTTCGTTCAGCGATAGCTTTTGAAAGGTAGCATACATATTCAAAAGTAAACAAGGCTGAATAGACCTGATAAGAGCTGCTGTGCTGAAGCCTCTTTGCCCTGTAGATACTCTCGTATTTACTAACAGGGTATTTCAGGATATTCAATGTTTTGACTCCAAGCTTTTCGTCAATATTTAAAGGCTTTTGACTTTCTGCGCTGCGGTAATGCTTAAGTATTCCTCCATATGCGAAATTACTGAATATACTTCCGATATCTGGTATACTTCTGTACTGCGTCGTAAGCAGCTCAATCTTATACTGATACGGGATTGTCTTCGGATCAGTAAAGGAATTCAGATTCACCAGCGTATAAATGTTTTCATTCTTCCAAAGATCAATTGATGTGATAGGTTCGATCTGGAACGGGTCTCCTGCGATAATAAACTTTTTCGGTGTCTTTTTATACAGCGGAAAAATGATATTCGCGAGAGGGATCATGGAGGCCTCATCGATTACGATGTAATCCCAGTTAAGACCGTACAGGAAATTCCAATTCCCCTCAGACATAAAGTAATCATATGGAAATCTCGCGATCGTTGTCACAATAACATTTTTATCAAGCGCCCGGATATTAAAATTTTTATCCCTGAACACTTTGCTCTGCTCGATCTCCTCATCTCCTGTACCGCCGAATCTTATAAGCCAATCTTCATATGTATGATCATCTCCGGAAATCTCCATGATCCTGCGGACAAGTACATCTGCTGCCTTATTCGTCGGAGTGAGTACAAGCACGCTGCACTTGTCATTTTCACACATGAACGGCAGAAGGACATTCTTGGCTAAATACGTGGTTTTGCCTGTTCCAGGAGGCCCGAAAACAAACTCAATGTTTTCACACAGATGCTCCTGCATATTATAGCTGTCATCAAAATGGCGTTCTTCCCCAAGCTTCTTAAACTGCTTTCTGAGTTCTTCAATCAGGAACACCGGGCTTTTAGCATCAATCGTCACCGCTGTTACAGAAGACAGGTCTATTCCCTGAATATCTTCTGCGTTTTTCATCTTTACGCGAAGCGTGTATGATTTGATATTCGCTACTTCGATGGCAACCGTTTTCTTTTGATCTCCCATATGAAGAACCATCGGAATGTCTGCGAGATCTTCCATGAACTGGGGGATATACCGGTCAGGATGTTTCAACACAAGAGTCCGCTTGGTTCCTGGCTCCCTTTCGACAACAGAAAAACTGATGGAGACTTCCTTGCTGTTGGCATTTGCCTCGCCGCTGTTCAAACCCTCCATTTCCAGCAAAACATTAAACCATGCATAAGAATACTTGTCAGCATTGACTGCCTTATTCTGCAGTTCCTCAAAATAAGCGATCTTATCTATCTCGGCAGCACTTTTTTCCTTGGCTTTCTCTATCCTCTTGCAGTAATCAACGGTCGAGGGAGTCAGATCGTCGCTATCGACTTCCTCTTCGAAATCCTCTTGTGTTTCACCACTCGGAGCCTCTTTTGTACGCTTTACAATATCTTTAACGACATTCTTCGTCGTAGGATTGATCTTGTGATTATTTCGGGGCTTCTCGGTGTCCTTATCTCCCTCTCCTGAATCATCGTTCTCATCAAAAATGTCTTTTATGTCGCCGTCCTGCGTACTTGCGCTGTTATCCGAAGGCGATCCGTCTTCCGGCTTAGGGGGTTCGATTTCCGGTTTTGCCGCTCTCTTCTGGCGCAGAAGTTCCGCTGCCTCTGCAAGATCTTCCTCGTTCTCTATTCCTGCAGCTTTCAGTTTGTTTGCCAGGTCGATCTTTTCTTTCTGTTCATCTGTAAGATATGATGTGTCTTCTTCGTTTTCTGCTTCATCTTGCTCGTCTTGTTTTATACCAAGAAATCTGATCAGATCCTGCGCTGCATCAGATTCTCTGTCATATTGGGCAGGAAGCTCATCTACACTCAATTCGTCAGGAGAAGCAAAGATTCCTTCTCCGCTGAATATCCATTTACTTGTTTTAAGCAAGACAGCATCCGAGGACTGGAAACATGTATTGTATGCAGAATAGTAAAAATAACTGCACTTGCCTCTGAGTAGATTACTCAAAGTTCTGTTGTTATAACTGTTGCATTTCGTTTCAATGATCTTAAGAAGGCAATTCCAGAGAAGAACGGACTTTGTCTCATCCTCATTTTCAACTATATATCTGACTATTTCTCTGCATCCTTCGATATTTCTTTCAGAATACCGCCATCCCCGTGTCGAATGCGGTCTGGGGAGATCAGACCTTCCGGATTCATAATAATCGACTGGTTCATCGAGAATGTCTATATTATCCTTAACTCCCAGTTCATCTAGAAACGAAAGCAGCTGCTTCTCTTTTTCCTTACCGACAAGTTCCTTATACTCATCCAATGCGATAAAAAGTACGTCATCTTTTGTTTCAAAGAAAACACGTAATTCTGCGGTCGGAATATACAGGAACCTTGCTGCCCCGCGATACGGCTGCTCATCACCCTTTTTGTAATAAGTCAGGAATTCGCAATCCTTTATCAGATCTATGAACTCATCAACTTCCTCATTTGAGCATTTGCAGTAATACTCAAAAAAGAGCATAAAATGCGGATCGGTATCAATTTCAGCCCCTTCCTTATACTGGGGAAGTATTATGTTGTAAATCTGGTCTCTCAGGGACGGCTGCTTTACTCCGATGTCTTCAATGAACTTCCTGGTATCTTCATTATCCAGAAGCTCCGGGTTCACAACGGTGTACCCGGACATGTCAATATTCTTCACCGGAAGGAAGAGAATCAGCTGTTCATTATCGTCAAAAGCTGCAACAGCATTCTTGTCCTGATCCAGGAAAATAGGCCCCGTTTTCGAGGATTCGGTTCTCTTCTTTGTTTCAGACATCCATTTATAGAAATCATGCAGCCACGCTACCGGCTGCTTTTCAATGAATTCTGCTGTAATCCCCTTTACTGGCTCAAGCGCTTTTCTTTCGCCTGCATTATAGTAAAATTGTCTGGTACGTCCGCTGATGATTGCATCTTCGTTAAGGTTCGTTCTTACAATAGGATCCAGATAAGCAAACAGGGCTTTATTGTTTCTGTTTGTTTCATATCGCCCAAGCGACGTGAATACCCATTTTGCATTCTCATTACCCACGATATCCGTGAGCTGACTGTTACTGAACAATACAGGAAACTGCGGATATTCAGCCCAGTAGGCGTTTTCAGAAGAAGCATATCCCTCAGTCGATGGAAGGAGTTCTTCTTCCTCAAGTTTTTCCTTTATAGAATCATAGAACGGGAGAAAGGATACCTTCCGCCTGTCTTCCGGATTGCTGAACCGATCAGAATCAACGGGAATAATCGTAACAATATTATCTTCTATCATACGGTATGATTCTTTTTCGCCGATCTCTTTAAGATAGACAAGGGCATCTGCAGACAGTTCAGCGAGCAGCTTTATCATTCGATTATTATGTTCAACTCCGGCTCTGATTCCTTCACGACTGTCAGTCAGAAGGAACGGAGCATGAATGATAAAGTTCAGGCCTGTCATTTCCTTTGTCGGGAAGAAGCAGAAAGCGGGCTCCATCACAGGGCGCAGGTGTCCTTCTTTATCCATGAAGTAGCCGACTGAATATCTGTGATCATTATCATCCGCTCTGGAAAACAGCCACAGATTTTCATCGTAAAGGTCGTCGCCATCGTTCTGCGTAAGACAGATATGTTCAGCTGTCGTGTCTCCGAATGTATAGGTCTTCTTTATAGTTTTTCCATATAACCCGATTGTGTTTCCAAAATCAAATTCAATATCCTTGAGCCTGGTAAGGAACAGAAGCGGGAATGACAGCTTCCTCAACTTTTCCGCGATATCAGAATATGCTTCTTCCGGCTTCCTCTGATGGTGATCAAACGGAAAGACGAACAACGTTTCATCACTGTGCCTTCCCGGAAAATCATCTTCAATCAGCGTCGGAACAATAAAACGATCAATCTTGAAACGAAACTCAGGGTCATATATATGGGGCGTGGAAGTATACTGAAATACCGCCTTGAAACCAACTCCGAATTTTCCGATCGAAGCTTCTGTCTTATTTGAATTTCCTATAGACGTAATGGAGTTAATATCACCAAGCTTTCCGTTTTCATAGTCCTTTTCTTCAGTAGCGGGATCCGACACAGAAAAATGTCTGCTCCCATTGTGGGCAAATATCAGGCGGTTTTTTTCCAGGATAAACCTTGCATTCGTTGCCAGCGCGTCATCGGCGTTCTGAAGGAGTTCATATATGAAGTGAGCCTGATCTGAGTATTTTTCAACGACGCTGGTCTTGGCACCTCGTAAGGCGAAGTCTTCCAGCGCATCAGCACTTCTGCTTCTTTTTTCAGAGAGGGCAGCAAAATATTTTTCACCCTGCTTATCCATATGCATCACCCTTCCTTAAAAACCGTGATCATCAAATGTGAGTCTTTATCACATCTTCAGCATCTTTGGTCAAATTGTTGCTTTCATATGTCGTCAATAATCTACCCGGGAAATTCTTGTTATACCATTCTTCCTTTTTCGCCCAGTGAGCCATATACCCCAGATCGTTGGTCCTACCCACATGTTCCCAGTAGTAATCTTCCCCTCTGAATTTAACTGTAAAATCAGGAAGATACATCGTGCCGTCCGGAGCTGAAAGTGGCTCCTCATACCTGAACGGGATTCCTCTGTCTACAAGCAGATTCGTGATAATAGCCTCCGATTTTGAACGCACAAAATATTTTGATAATGTGGCAATTTTTTTCCCGGACTCGTACCATTTTCCCTTAGGATAAAGCAGATCATCGGGAAGTGGGTCAAACCTGAAGACAGATGAATTAATCTTTCTTACAGCTGACTTGTCGGTTCTGCTCAGTGTGGTCAGTGTACTGATGTCTTGCTGGAGAAATATCGTTACCTTCTTCTGCGCACGCGTTACCGCTGTGTATAGCAATTCCATTGAAAGCAGATGGGTGTCCCTCTTTGGAATGACAATATACACATAATCAAACTCCGAACCTTGCGATTTATGCACGCTTATAGCATATGCAAGTTCGATATTATCAAGGATCTTCTGTTCAAATATCTTTTTCCCATCTGCTGTATAGCCGAGATTTTTCCCGTAATTATACCTGAGTCCTTTCCGGCTCTTTCCCGAAAACAGAACCTGCATCCTCTCAATATTACCCTGTGTCTGATACTTTGGTCTGTCATATTGATCTCTTTCAGAATCCAATCTGTGTATGACCGAAATCCCGATCTCGCCGTTATAGACCTCTGCCGGTATATTCTTCCTGCTTGAATCCTGGTATGCGAATGCCGGATTGGACTGCGGACGGTTCCTGAACTGTATGACCTTGTCGTAGTAACCGATGCCGTCCAGCTGTTTCCGGCTCCAGCTGCCGTTAAATGTCTTCTGCATCAGAAGATTGAGCGACCCGGTGCCGTAGAATTCACCCCGATAAGGCGATATCACCTGCAGTATCTCAGGATTGCTGCTACCGTCAGGATTTCTGATCATTTGCTGCCACAGCTTATCCACGGTTACTTTTCCGGCAGAAACATCCATACCTGTATATTCCTGCATGTCGCGGATCAATACATTGGTAAGGACATTCTCCAGTTCTTCCTGCTCGTTCCAGAAATAAACCCCGAGGTTCTGATGTCCGTCTTCCAGATCACCATTGCCATTTTCCAGAATTTCTTCGAAGAGGTTCTCCTTCCGTGCCTTGCGTTCGTTTATCAGCTCAGTTTCAGCTGCTGACTGCTGACTGTTGATTTCTCCGGCTTCAACTGCAGACTGATGCTCCTGTATAAAGATATCTGCAAGATCAAGGATTCCGTGTCCTTTCCCTTCAACCGTGTTCACAAGTTGGCGGATGTTATCAGTCAGGGTTCCCACATTTCCGGGATACTCTTCATTCAGCCACTCTATTGTGTCAGCAAAAACTTTCCCGCGGCCGATAGGCGGAAGCTGGTTCGGATCTCCGACAAGGATCAGTCGCTGAATGCTACTCCAGTTTATTGCGCGAAGAAGCGTTGCAAAAAGATTCAGATCAATCATCGAGCATTCATCAATGATCAATGTATTGATATCCTGGCTGTCATTACCGCCGGAACGCTTCAACGTAAAATTGTCATTGATCCACCCATTCTTTGCGAGATATGAATGTATCGTCGAAGACGGCTTACCTGTCTGAACTTTTATACGTTCTGCAGCTTTTCCGGTCGGAGCCATCAGCATAAAACTAGTTCCTCTTCCATGCACACGGTCTATATTCTCAAGAAGGGCCTTTATTACTGTTGTTTTTCCTGTTCCTGCAGCTCCTGAGAGAACACATAATGGTTTGGTGAATATCTGCATGCAGATCTCAGCCTGATGGTCCATGATCTCTTCGTATCGCTCCGGTGCTGTCTTTTCCAGCGCCGAACCTTTTACCCGAAGATTTTTCTTGAACTGCTCTTTTGTTATTGCCATGCTGATGTGTATATCCGGACGGTCAGCAAGGCTGCGCAATGCGTCTTCAACGGCTCTTTCATCGTCGTAAGTGTCTTTCAGATAAAGGTATAGAACACCTTTATCATCAGTCCTGCGAACCAGAGCCGCATCAAGGATTTCTTCGTCAATCTCAAAATTGCGCATTACAAATGGATGCCGCT
>DCDB01000237.1 GCA_002316215.1 Lachnospiraceae bacterium UBA1066
GGTAAACGAAACCGTCCTGCAGGATGTCATCGTCAAGGCACTCAACCAGATCCTCACTGATAAAGGTGCATTCCTGAAAACCTTGCAGGAAAACATCGCCAGAGCCGTCGTCAGCGCCGACACACTTTCGCCTGACGGCATTCAAATCAGACTGGAGGAACTGCAAAAGGAGCTCATCAAGAAAGCCAACAGCAAGCAGGATTACGACGCCATCGCCGACGAGATCTTCCGGCTCCGGGAACAGAAAGAGAAATCCGAGGTGGATAGTCACTGCCGGGAAGAAGCCATGAACCGGATCAAGGAACTGCAAGACTTCATCTGCCAGCAGGCAACCGAGGTCACGGACTTTGACGAGGATCTGGTCAGACGGCTCATCGAGAAGATCACTGTTTTCACCGACCACTTCACGGTCGAATTCAAATCCGGCGTCAGCGTCGATTTTACAGGATAAGAGCAAGCTGCCCTTGGGATTAACCTATAGGGTGGCTTGCTCTCTTCTTTTACACCTCTTCGCTTAGAACAACTGGCCCGGCAGCTTCAGTTTCTGCTTCGGAGGAAAGTCTTTATCGAACCCCTCTACCTCTGCGTCATCCACATAATATCCTTTCGGCGTCTGGTAAACTCCTGTTACACCATTGAGAAATCCGGGAATCAGTTCCTTACAGAGAAAGAAGGAATCATCTGCCCCTTCCGGAAGGTCATGATACCTGATGCCAAAATTTCTGGCATAATCAAATCCACTGTTCCCATAAAAACCGATGTTGCCTTCAAACAGTACCGCTCCGAAACCAAGGTCAGCTGCCTTCTCTAACGAGTAATCCAGCAACGCTTTTCCATAACCCTGGCGCTTTAACTCAGGTGTGATGCCGATCGGCCCCATTGTAAGGATATCGATTGTCCTACCGTCGTCAACTTCGATGATCGTCTTCATAAACATATTCTGCCCAATCAGACGGCCTTTCTGCTCCATGACGAAGTCGAGTTCTTTCACGAAAGCCAGATCATCTCTGAGCACGTGAATCACATAGTGCTCACTGCAACCCGGACGATATACGTTCCAGAACGATTCTCTTACAAGGTTTTCTACTTCTCTGTAATCTTTCTTTGTTTCTAAACGAATGATATAGTCATTTTTATTCATTGAATTTTCCTCCTTATGATTGTTGATTGCAATACTGGGAGGTTTGTACGATTATAAGCAAACCTCCCGGTCAGCCTACAATCTCCATTGTGTTATACTTTTTCAAACAGCACTCTCCTTAAAATGATTTTTATAATCAAGCCTATAGGCTGGATTAGCAGAATGAAGTCAGGGGCTATTTACCCATGTGCTTCTCTCTTCGTTTCTGTTGTTTGAGTTCAAACCGTCTTTGCTTCTCTGCTTCCCGTTTCTCACGGCTCACAGTCTTTCTCTCCAGCTTGTTTTCCTCTCTCTGCAATTGTAATGCCTGCTGTGATTTCGTTCCTATTCCAGTTTGAAGCGTCTGTTTTTCGGCTTCTCTCTGCAGTTTTTTTGGATTCACTGCATTTTTCTTTACAACTACATCAACAGATGGACTGAATTTCAATCGATAGTAATTTTGAAGAATATATTGCTGTATCTCATAATCCTTAGGCTCCGCGCCAAATGTAACCTTACAAGCAGATAACTTTCCATTTTCTATCCGCTCAAAAACACCTACCCAAAACGGATCTTCAAAATATACTGTCAACCGTCCTTGATATTTATCCACAACGATTCCCTCCTTTTCTTGTTGCGGACAAAGAACGGACAACCCGGAGGGGCAGGTTACTTACCCTGAAATAAATCAGGACGGCCGGGCTACCTACCGGCTCTGGTATACATTGCTGCATACGTTGCGTTTTTATCTTTGCCTTTTATACGAAGCACATTATACTATGCTTCGCTGTATAATCAAGCCTGATGGCCTAATTACCTTTTTTCTTTGGCGTCGGAAGCTCATCATACATGGCCTCCAACAATTCTTTCAAATACTCTCTGTTCTCCACGTTGTCTACAAGCAGCATTTCCTTTGCCCTTTCATACGGTAGTTCCATGTCTGCAGTCGGCATCAAGGCTTTAGCTGATTTTGTGGGCTTAACAAGAAAGCGATCATCATAAATACCGCCGACCACCTTCCCACGATAGTATATAATGTATTCTCCCATCATGGCACGGTAGGACACATCATCCAATTCAGACAACTGTTCCAATATGAAATTCAAGTATTCTTTGCTTGACGCCACTATTCCACCTCCCAAATTACATCGGCGTCCCGACCTCGATCAGGTTTCCGTCCGGATCATAAAAACGTACTACCCGCTGTCCCCAGCTACACATCATCAATCTGTTCACATACTGAACCGAAGGATAGTATTTCTCCAATTTTTCCACAAACGCCTCGATATCAGACTCTTCAAAATAGAGTTCACTCGTGTTATTCTTCGGAATCGTAACCGCCCCCAGAAAGTCCTTCCAGATTTTTTCGTCCTGAAGGACAAGTCCTTCTGTGAGGATCATGTTGCCGTCATTGTCCAGCACCATTTCAAGTCCAAACAAATCGTGATAGAACTGCTTTGATTTCTCGATATCCTTCACCACGATCAATACATTTTTCAGCTTCATCCTATCACCTCGCGATTCTATTTTGTTATTCAGGAGCTTTTCCTGTTCTTATATAATGCCCTTCCTGCACAGCTGCAAATGTGGCTATAACACATGTAATGATGCATATACCGGACATCATCTGATGCGGCAGCTTAAGTCCGATAAAGATCGGAAGGCAAAACAATATTCCTCCGGTTATCTTATTCATAATCGAGTGGACTGCTACAAATCTGCGGCAAACCACAAATCCGGAGATAAGATTGATCAGCTTGATCGACGCGATGATCGCCGCCCATATCCATAGCCATGCGGGGACAGTTACATTCATGACGATTTTTATAAATACAGCGGTGATGAATATAAAATCTGCTATTGTATCCAGCTTTGCCCCGAAGGACGATTCCTGATTCAGCTTTCTCGCTATTATTCCGTCTGCCATATCTGTGGCAGCACCTAATAAATAAAAAACATAGAACGGAACCGAGAATGCAGGAGTAAACAGAATCAGCAGGGCAAACGCGATCCTGCTTGAAGTAATTGCATTTGCTGCGTTCAATCTATTCATTGCTCATTTCCCGCAGCATCAATCTTTCAGTTTCAATTACCATAAAAATCACCTTTCCCGGCTCCGACATCTATCATGAACACTCAATAAGTCCCTGACATCTACCTCGAACACCCGACCCCGACATCTAACTCGGCAACCCAACCCTATCACATTTTCGCCTTAAATCGGCATTGGATAAGTTGCCACGGAGCGGTCATTCACTCGACCATCTGGAAACAGCCGGAACCCGGAAAGTGCCTGATTTCAAGGGCTTTTGCACACCTTAGTCCTTAACTCTTGAGTCGAGTAGGCATGGTCAGCACAGTCAGTATCACCGATAAATCAATGTACAGCTGTACTGCCTGCCCCTCACAGAACCGCACGTGCGGTATTGCCGCATACGGCTCTTCAGACCAACTTCAATATTACGTCCAGATAGACACCGTCACTTTGGGTCTGGCTATATACTGTAGCCATATTTCAACAAATTTCTCCTGCCCCAGCTTACGCCTTCCCCTCTGACTTCTCCTTCGCAGCATCCATAGACATCGCCAGTACACGTACTGGTAAAATCCTAACAATGCGTCCAGATTGCCATTTACACCATAATACTGGCAGTGTCCTCTCAGCTTCATGTTCAGCAAACGCATTGTCTCGTCCACCGGCATAGTCAGCCGTGATCTCAGCCAGTTCTTTATTTCCTGCCGCTTGGCTTTCATCTTCTTGCCCGTACGGATTCCAAGCCGGAATCGTCCGTTTCTTGACTTCGCGTTGTAGAAGGTGAATCCAAGAAAGTCAAACTCATCCTTTTGCTTCGCAAATCTCCCGAACGGCAGAATCCTCGTCTTGTCCTCCGCTACTTGCAGTCCGAACTTTTCCATTCTTGCTCTCAGCATGCTCATGACAGCTTTTGCCTCATTTTCATACTGGAACATCAACAGAAAATCATCAGCATAGCGAATGTAGTAGACTTCTCCCCGGCACACTTTCCGAATCAGTATCATGTACCACGTATCGAGTACATAATGCAGATAGACATTCGCCAGAACGGGTGAAATCTGGCCGCCTTGCGGGGTACCCCGGTCTGTATCATGCCTTTCATTGTCTTCCATATATCCGGCTTTCAGAAATCTCCTGACATAGCGAAGGAAGTTCTTATCCGATATGTCATGTTCCA
>DCDB01000175.1 GCA_002316215.1 Lachnospiraceae bacterium UBA1066
TGCGAAGCTTTCTCCCATTAACTAACATCCCTGAATAAAAAATAGCATTATTCAATACTGCATTCAACTGTGGCGTTAATTGTGCGTGTTTTTTTACTTTCTGCTCTGTTCTTCACTTTAACTTTCATTTTTATAACCTTCTTTAGCAGCCTTTGTCATCACGTAACTTTCTTTTACATAAACTTTTTCAACAGCCTTTGTCATTTACACATGAACCTTTCATCTTAATTCCCGCACTTCCCCTCATCCGCTTAAGTTCCGCAATCCGGCTGTGCCAGGATTACTTTACCAAAATTTTTGTCGTCTTCTCGGAATAGTTATACAATTTAATATAGCGGGTTGTCTTCCGGGCATTTCCTTTAGCGTCACTGACATCTAAATCGACCCGGATCACATTTTTGGGATAGCCCGCTAAGAATGCAGTGTATTTAAGCGAATCGATATGATATCCCAGATAGGCCTTCGTATCAAAAGTCCAGTCAACCGGAACCGGATATCCCTGGTGCTGGAGTGCTTCATAGTGTACGGCCAGATACTTATTATCCGCTGTCATCTGAAGAGTGATCGGCGTGCCGTCGGCATCCCAGTATTTCACCGTCGAGCTGCCTGTCCCGGAAGGATCGTTTGTCACAGTCAAAATATCAGACGAATTCGACTGCGATACTGCATTTTCAAGCTCTCCGGAGATCTTGTCCATAATCATGTCGGAAACCTGTATGGCATTTCCCATTGAACGTATTTTATAATAAACACGGATGGTCGAGGGAATCAGCATGACAATAGAGGACAGGAATATTGTAATCA
Organism: Lachnospiraceae bacterium UBA1066; assembly: GCA_002316215.1. Taxonomy (GTDB): domain Bacteria; phylum Bacillota; class Clostridia; order Lachnospirales; family Lachnospiraceae; genus Chordicoccus. The sequence goes on from DCDB01000175.1 coordinate 805, forward strand.
TTGCAAATGTCACAACCAGTTCGACCAGGGTCATGCCTTTTTCGGAAATCAGGCACTCCGGGAAAAGCCCTTTTCGGGCTCTCCGTATTTTCTCACGATTTTTCTGTTCGCATTTTACTTTTGGCATCTGAATATCACGGCTCCCTGATAATATAGCTTTCTCCGTCGGCATTCTTATACTGCTTAAGCTCGGAATTTTTGAACTCAACTGTACTTCCGCTGTATGTAAGCGAAAGCCTTCCGTTTACGGTCGAAGAAGTTCCTTCTGGACTTTGTTTTTCATAGTCTTCATTATAAGCTTCCTGCCTGTTTACCATATCGACAGAATGCATATAAAGATTCGATGCAAGCGCAAGCGCCCTTGAAAATGCCGCCAGCATGATAATTATTACGGTAAAGGCAACCAGCACTTCAACCATGGTACTGCCTGAACGATATTCCGCCCGATTCTTCTTTTTCTTCAAAAAGGTTTTCAATTTCATGCCTTTCTTCCTGGTAGTTTATCCGGCATCTCATTTTCATGTATCTGTGGGATGCCCGGAAAAGTCAACTCTGCCATCACTCCTGTCTTTCTCATAATCCGATAATTCGTACTTATAACTCTGGTCTTGCTCCTATAATCCGATAATTCGTACTTATAACTCTGGTCTTGCTCTTATAATCCGGTGATTCGTACTTATAACTCCGGAGTTGTTTTACTGTTCCCTTGTAATACATTTAAAGCTCCAGCGTTCATACTCGGAATTATATTCTTCACCCGTACTAAGTGCCCCGCCGAAATTTAAATCATAAATTGTCTTTGTGCTGCTTTCCTCTCCTGCTTTTTTACATGTAACGATCGATACAAAGGTCGCCGTTCTCTCAAAATTACCAACTGCCGTATCAGGCTGCGCCTCGCTTTCACAGTACATTGTCACGGTTACGCCGATACTTCCGTCCGACCGGCTGCCCGCCGCAGCAGTACTGCCCAGGATTTTTGCCGTATCGGTGCCCGAAGCTCCATCAAGAGTAAAATCGCGGAAAGCGAATTTCGAGCCGTGCCCTACCTCTTCGTCATTGTAATACGGCCAATCCGAGGTCAGAAGGTTTTTACGCAAGTAAACCCATAAAGGAGTCACTTTCGTGTTCAGCAGGCTTGCGCTGTTATTATACCACTCCTGCGCAGACATATTACCGCCCGGGGTTGCATATTGAAATTCCAGCCAATTCTTATATGCATCGTTGCTCAAAGCCCCGCTATCCTTATTCCCTTCATTCACATTCCCCGTATCTAAAATCTTGTCCGGCGGTAAAACGACATCTGTCTCAATTTCCCTTCGTATGGCTTCACTGGTATCCTGCGCCATCTCCCGGCACTGGCTGACACTGTCTGAACGGTTTACCGTGGCAAACAGGTTGTAGGCAACAAGAAGGAGCAGGAGGCTCAGAATCAGGATAACGAACATAATAATCATGGCAAACGGCATGGTATAGCCGCCGATTTGTTTCTTTATTTTCTTCACCCGCAAACCTCCTCCCTGTTTAGTACTCGGCATCCTGAAGACAACTTGTTTCTTCGCAATCTTCTATTTTTCCTGGTATAAAATAATTTTTCTCCGGCAGTATAGCATTGTCTCGCTGCGTACCGGGATAACATCTTCTGGCTGTATGCCGGAATAACATCGTCCTGATGATAACATCGTCATGCTATATGCCGGGATAACATCGTCCTGCTGATATCATCGTCCAGCTATATGCCGCGATAACATCGTCTGGCGTATGCAGGATACCGCTTTCTTGTCTTCCGTCAAGGTAATTAATTTACTGTAAGTTCCGGCAGTTTAAAGTCTACAGTTTTTCCGGTCGTTTTCAAAGTAAAGGAAGACATCGGATAAATGTACTGTTCTTCTTCATTCTGGGTTATATTTACCAGGATTCCGTTGTTGTTTTTCTCTGCCAGCGTACCCAACGTTACAGGTTTGATGGTCACGTCATTTGTCGGTAAAAACACCAGTTTTCCGCCAGTCATTGCACAAAGATCATCCCATGTGACGTTTTTCGTACCCAATGTGTTTCCCGCATTAACTATTGTATATGTCGCCTTTCCTGAAGCATCCAACCCGACAGTGACTTGCGTCTCATCCAATTCTTTATAGTCCGAGTTGTTATTCAGGCTGACTGTCTCTGCTGGCTTATTCGCGGTCTCACTCCACAGGCTGAGTCCGCCGCTGTAGCCTTCCGTCTGTGCCTGTATCTTCTCAATATCCGCTCTGCGGATTGAAACCGCACTTCCGGCAGTAATTCCATACCCGTCCGGAAGAACCGCCTTCGTGGAAAGCACACCTGCCGCGTGTTCAACGCAACAGCCGCTGACGTAATTATAACGCGTAATAACTGCCGAAGCTGAATTGTCGGAAGTATCCGGGACTGCCACCTCATAAACCGGGCTGCTGCTTAAGCCTTCTGCATCAATCTCATATCCATAACCATTCTCTAAAGATGCTTTTATACCTGTTTCATCCCCGACGACCGGAGCGGCTGCAGGAGAAACGGTTTCAAGGACACCGTTTGCATAGCTGTAATTCGTAATTCGGGATGCTTCAAACAAATCTGTAGTATCCGTGAGTGCCTGAACAGTCACCTGACTTGTCGGATAAGTCGAAGATTTCACATCCTTGTCGCCAATCTTTTCAACATCCGGAAGTTTCAGCCTAAATGTTCCTTCCGTCCCGCTTCCGCCTGACTCTGTGGTAAATGTAAGGCTCGCTGTCGTCTGCGTCGTTACTGTCGGATTGTCATTTGCCGGAATGGACACCGTATATCCGTTGAGATCCAATGTGCTTTCGCCGGAAGGCAGCGTTCCGAGTTTATACATATGCATCGCGTTGACAAGATACTGATCTCCGTCCTTATCCGTGTCCGCCGTGTCTTTCTCCACTGTAATGTTCGCATCCGGATTGCTGGTCGCATAATAAACATCATACCCGGCGTCCGTCTTGTCAAGATATATCCAGTGGACGTAAGATACCGTAT
>DCDB01000014.1 GCA_002316215.1 Lachnospiraceae bacterium UBA1066
GCCGCCGTTCAAATCGGATAAAAGGATGGAAATTGTTGAAGACTCCAGATTTACGGAAATAACGGAGCCGCATTTTTCATTAAAGGAGAGAGGGATGGGTTTCCTGCCGACGGCGGATGAAGCCGGGGCATCCTCGAAAACCAGGCTGCGATCGAGAAGAGGCTGGACGATCGAAGAGATCGTCGCCTTCGTAAGTCCCAGCTTTTTGGAAATGTCAGCACGTGACAGAGGACCGTCTGTTATTATTGTCCGAAGGACAAGGGCCGTGTTGATATCGCGTATTAACTCTTTGCTTCCGGTCTGCATGGAGATACCTTTTCCCTTTCGCTTTTGTGATTTGCACTGCCGGGCAGGCTGCTGCGCAATTCTGACAGTCCGGAAAACAGCCTCATTTTACCCTGCGGCTCTCAACTTCCGCTGCGTCCGTTCAGTAAATTGTATCACAATTGGTTTAGAAGGTAAACTAATCATAGAATATCCGGGTATTTCATTGAAAAACAGCGGCTTAGTTGATACAATCACGGTGACAGCTGCGGATACAGAAAACGTTCAGCCTGTGCTGGCGGAAGGGGCGGGCAGCTCTAAGGGAAGTGTTTCCTGCGGCGAAGTGTTTAAATATAAGGAGCTGGACAGAATTGCGGAAAAACATGTCCGAAGAAGAAATGAAATCAGGAACCGGAATGAAAATCAACACGATCCTGGCAGTCGATGATAATGAGATGAATCTTCAGATTATCGCGAATATTCTTAAAAAAAAATATGCGGTTATGCTTGCGCAAAGCGGCGGGACGGGGCTGAAATTCATCGAAAAGAAAAAACCTGATCTTATCCTGCTGGATCTTATGATGCCGGAGATGGACGGAAAAGAAACCTTCAGGAGGATCCGCCAGAATCCGGAAAACAGGGACATTCCGATTATTTTCCTGACGGCAGATGATAGTGTCCTGACAGAAACGGAGTGTCTGGAAATCGGCGCATCGGATTATATCACCAAACCGATTATGCCACGGATCCTTTTAAGCCGGATCGGAAAAACTATTGAACTTGCAGAATATCAGCATCATCTGCAGGATATTATAAACGAAAAGACGCGTGAAACGGAATCTCTCGCTCTGCAGGCTATTGCAGCCATTGCCAATGCCATTAATGCAAAGGATGAGGAAACGAACGGACATTCAAAAAGAGTTGCCGAATACAGCCGCGCCATTGCACGTGAGATGGGTTTCGATGAAAATGAATGCGCGCACCTTTATGAGACGGCTCTTTTGCACGATGTCGGGAAGATCGGGATTCCGGACGCCATCCTGAAAAAAGACGGAAGACTTACGCCTGAGGAATACGAGATTATCAAGACCCATACGACAATCGGGGGTGACATCCTGTCGGCGATCACGACTATTGAACACATTTCGGACGGCGCCCGCTGCCATCACGAGCGTTACGACGGAACAGGCTATCCCTGCGGTCTTTCTGGAGAAAATATTCCGCTGGTTGCCAGGATTATTGCGGTTGCGGATGTTTACGATGCCCTGACGAGCCACCGGTGCTATAAGCCGGAAATGAATCCCAAAGATGTCCGGAAAGAAATCGAAGAAGGTTCCGGGACGCAGTTCGATCCGAAGGTCATCCGGGCTTTTCACGAGGTAGTGTCCGGCTTCTTGAAACCCTCCCCGTAAATCTCATCCATTTCCGTAATCATGACCATGGCATCCGGGTCAATGGCATGAGCGGATTCTCTGACTTTATAAATCTGGCTCTTACTGCATGCGCAAAGGAGCAGATCGTGCTCGAGGCCGGAAAACGTGCCCCGGGCGCGGACGAGCGTTGATCCGCGGTCTGTTTCTCTACTGATGCTGTCTGCAATTTTCTGGCCGTGATCGGAAATGATCATGGCCATTTTTCCGCTTCCTGCTCCGTAGAGAACGCGGTCCATGACTTCGCTGCAGGAGAAGGTGGCAATGAGGCCGTAAAGTGCGGCATCAATATTTCCGTAGACCAGGGCAGCGAGCAGCAGAATAAGACCGTCCATAAGAATGGAGAGCTGCCCGATGGAAATATGCGGAAAAATTTTGTGCAGCGGAAGGATCAGGAAATCCGTGCCGCCGGTCGAGGAGCCCCGCATATAGACGAGAACCAGGCCGCCTCCCATCAGGATTCCGGTGCACAGGGAAGCAAGCAGCGGACTTCCTCTGTAGACGGGGAGGAGCGGCATTACAAAATCCATGATGGCGGTCTGGATGAGAATCGTCTTCAGGCTTTTGGCAAGAAAGCGTTTTCCCATGCGCTTCCAGCTGAAAATAATAACGGGAATATTGAAAATAAGGGTCAGGATGCCGACCGGCAGGTGAGTCAGGTGGTTGATGATAAGTCCGAGACCGGAAAAGCCTCCGATGGAAAAACCACTCTCTTTGGCGAAAGTATAGACACCTGTGCAGTAGATGAAGCTTCCGACGATATCATAGGCCAGATCGACCATAAAATTTCTCTGTGTTTTATTCATTTTTGCAGTCCTGCATTTTCCGCAGGTACACTTTCAGGGAGTTTACCGGTAACATTTCTGACAATCAAAAGGCAGGTCGGGAGAATGAAGCAGCAGGCGGTTATCCAGGCCGTCTGATCTGCCCAGCAGATGGCCGTGAAACCGGACATCGGAACGAAAACAAGCGACACAAAGATTCTTGCGGCCATTTCGACGGCACCGGAAATCATTGCGCGCCCCGCATACCCAAGAGCCTGTGTCACCATGCGGGCGACGTTCAGGATGCCGAGAGCCCAGTAGAAATAGCCCATGCATCTTAAGTATTGCGCAGAAGCGTCCAGAATCTGCGTTTTATCCGGTTTAATAAAGAGAAGAGACATGGGCCGGCCGAAGAAAATGAGCACCAGGCCGATGGCAAGCCCGTATCCGATACCGATGAAGATGCCCTGCAGCATGCCTGTCCGGATGCGGTCTCGTTTCCCTGCCCCGAGATTTTGCGCACAGAATGTGGATACTCCCGTTGCGAGTGCATCGAACGGGCACATGGCAAACTGCTTGATTTTCATGCCTGCCGTGAAGCCTGAGACGTAAATTGTGCCGAGGGAATTATTGGCGCCCTGCATGACCATTGAGCCGATGGCTGTAATGGAATACTGCAGTCCCATGGGAATTCCCATAAGGAGCAGATTTTTCGAGATAACGGCATTTACCTGCTTTTCATTTTCTTCAAAATGCAGGAAGGTGAATTTCCTGATGATGACGGCGGCGCAGAGGATGCCGCTGATGCCCTGTGAAACAATAGTCGCTATGGCTGCGCCGGCGACGCCCCATTTAAGAACCAGAATGCAAAAAAGATCCAAAAAGACGTTCAGGATCGTGGAGATGGCAAGAAATATAAACGGCGTTCTGGAATCTCCGATGGCGCGCAGGATGCCTGCGCAGAAATTATAAAGCAGAGTAAAGGGGATGCCGATAAAAATGATGAGCAGGTAGATATAGGCATTCCCGAAAATGGCATCCGGTGTCTTAAGCAGGAGGATGATATTCCTGCAGAGCAGAACGGTCAGGATAGTCGTAAAAACTGCAATTGCAGCGGTCAGAAGGATGCCGTTAAAGATGTATTTTCGCATCGAGGTATAATCTTTAGCGCCGAATTTCTGCGCCACCGGGATGCAGAACCCTACGCTGGTTCCGATACAGAAGCCGAGGACGAGAAACTGGACGCTTGATGTCGCACCGACGCCGGCCAGGGCGTCCGAACCCAGAAACTGCCCGACGATGGCCGCGTCTGCCATATTATAAGTCTGCTGAAGCAGATTTCCTAAAAGGAGAGGAAAAGCAAACGTCAGAATCAGCCTGACGGGATTTCCGGAAGTCATATTTTTCATGCTTCTGATTCTACCACATACCTTCCTAAAAAAACAGTGGGGACAGCTGGGTGCTTTCGCATTCCCCCTGTCTCATGGTATAATGTGTAATTATGCAGGACAGCGGAATTGCTCAGTAATGCGGCAATCCGCACTGCCGGGGCAGCAGGAGATGCAAGCGTAAAGGTGAAGCTGTTTTTTACGCCTGCAGGAAAAACCGGCGTCAAAATATTACGATCCAGGGAGGTTTAATATGGAGAAACAGAACAGGGATTTTAAAGGAATTACGGAAAATGAACTGAAGGGGTACAGGGATTCTTATGCAGAGAATGCCCTCAGCCGCGCCATGACGAATGCACTTTCCAAAACGGAGATTACAGATGCGGCTTTCTGCAGCAAAGGCAGGCCACCGTTCGTATTTTCGGTTGAGATCCCGACAATGGGCGTGACTAACCAGGAGAAAAGCGGCCGGTGCTGGATCTTCTCCGCACTCAATGTCCTGCGGGAACAGGCTGCAAAAAAATGCGGTCTGGAGGAGTTCGAGCTTTCGCAGAATTACGTGGCATTCTGGGATAAATTTGAGAAAGTCAATTATTTCCTTGAATCCATGCTGGCTCTTGCGGACAGGCCGCTTACCGACCGCCTGGTCACCTACCTTCTTGACGGCGGTGTTGAAGACGGCGGACAGTGGGATATGCTGGTCGGCGTCGCGGAGAAATACGGGGTCGTTCCGAAGTCCGCGATGGAAGAGACTTTCCAGAGCAGCAATACATCGAAAATGAATGCGCTTCTTAACACCAAGCTCAGGCAGTATGCCTGTGCGCTCCGGCAGGCGGCGGCCGACGGCAAAGATACGGTAAGCCTTAAGAACGAGATGCTGGCTGAAACCTACCGTTTCCTCTGTATGTGTTTCGGAGAACCGCCGCGCACCTTTGACTTTGAATATTCGGATAAGGATAAAAAATATCATTCGGATTCCGGACTTACGCCGCTGGAATTCTACAGGAAATATATAGGACTTAACCTTAAAGAGGACTACATCAGTATTATCAATTCTCCGACGGAGGATAAGCCGTTTTATCAGACCTATACCGTCGATTATCTGGGAAATGTCGCGGAAGCGGATCCTGTACATTATCTCAATCTTCCGATGGAAGAAATGGAGGCTTTAATTATCCGTCAGCTTAAAGACGGAGAACTTGTCTGGTTCGGCAGTGACGTCGGCCCTATGGGGGAACGGAATCTCGGCCTCTGGAGCGGAGAGTGCTTTGACTTTAACGGTACCTTCGGCATTGATTTTTCAATGCCAAAGAAAGACCGTCTGGATTTCCGGGACAGTGCGATGAACCATGCTATGGTCATTACCGGCGTAAACCTGGATGACGAGGGGCGCCCGACACGCTGGAAGATTGAAAACAGCTGGAGCGACGAGCATGGGAAAAAGGGATACTACATGATGAGCGCGTCCTGGTTCGATGCTTTTGTCTATCAGGCGGTAATTAATAAGAAATATCTTTCCGATGCCCAGAAAGAAGCGCTTGGGAAGGAATATATCCACCTCGATCCCTGGGATCCCATGGGGACTCTGGCGTAAGCCGGAGCCCTGCCGTAAGCCGGAATTCAGCCGGAAATATCGTTTATTCTTGTATCAAAATCATACTTTAGACGGATTAAAAAACCAATCCTGTGTGATAAAGTTAGTGCGTTTCATCCGGAATACAATAAAGCATCCTTTTGTAAAACACAAATAGTATTTGAAAAGCACTAATTATGACTTGAGGAGGGATTATTATGCAGGAATTGGGAACCGGTTATTATGCTTTTGGAACGATAGCATGTATTTTAGTGATTATAGGCATGTGGGGAGTGTTTAAAAAGGCCGGACAGAAGGGCTGGTATGCGATTATCCCATTTTTAAATGTTTATATTCTTTGTAAGGTCGCATTAAAGGAAAATGTTGTTCTCTTTACGATTTTGAGTATTATCGTTTCCCCTGTTCTTATTTATGTTTATATCAAGCTTGCCAGATCTTTCGGAAAAGGCACAGGCTACGGCGTACTGACTTTTTTCCTTCCCTTTATTTTGCTGCCGGCCCTGGCTTTTAGCGGGGCTTCCTACGGCGAGGCACAGTAAGAGCGGAAGTATGGGGGACTAAGCCGCATCTATGTGCAGTA
>DCDB01000166.1 GCA_002316215.1 Lachnospiraceae bacterium UBA1066
CGGCAACCTTAAAGTCCATATCTCCAAAGAAATCTTCAAGGCCCTGGATATCAGTCAGGACGAGATAATCGTCATCCGTATCTCCGGTTACAAGTCCGCAGGAAATGCCTGCCACATCCTTCTTGATCGGAACGCCGGCAGCCATAAGGGCCATAGAAGAAGCGCAGATCGAAGCCTGGGAGGTTGAGCCGTTGGACTCAAATGTTTCTGAAACCGCACGGATAGCGTACGGGAATTCTTCCTTTGACGGGAGAACCGGAATAAGTGCTCTCTCAGCAAGCGCGCCATGACCGATCTCACGTCTCCCCGGTCCTCTCGACGGCTTTGTCTCGCCGACAGAATAAGACGGGAAATTGTACTGATGCATATATCTTGCTTCTGTAATATAAGGATCAAGGCCTTCGATTTTCTGAGCCTCTGAAAGAGGCGCAAGCGTTACGCAGTCACAAATCTGCGTCTGTCCGCGTGTAAACATAGCCGAACCGTGGGCTCTCGGGATAAGGTCTACCTCCGCAGCCAGAGGACGGATTTCCGTTATGGCACGGCCGTCCGGACGCTTATGGTCCTTCAGGATCATTTTACGCACGGTCTTCTTCTCATAGCGATACAGCGCATCGTCAACAAGCGCCATCCAATCGGTATTGTCGCCGTATTTTTCCTCAAACTTTGCACGGACTCCGGCAACGTTGTTTTCACGTGTCTGCTTGTCGTCCGTAAATACAACCGTTTCCATTTCTTCCGGCGGACAGATTTCATACAGGGCATCATTGAGTTCCTGCGGGATTTCATAATGCTGGTAATCAGACTTCGGTTTTCCGCATTCAGCGATAATCTGATCGAAGAACTTTATAATCTCCTTATTAACCTCATCGCACTTATAAATAGCTTCAACCATCTTGTCTTCCGGAATCTCTTTCGCGCCGGCTTCGATCATGATGACCTTATCGCGCGTAGAAGCAACCGTCAGGGCAAGATCCGATTTCGCTTTTTCTTCATAACCGGGATTAACGATGAACTCATCGTTTATAAGCCCGAGCTGCGTCATGGCGCAGGGCCCGTCAAAAGGAATATCTGAAATGCATGTGGCAAGTGCCGATCCCAGCATAGCCGGGATTTCCGGATCGCAGGACGGTTCAACCGACATAACCAGATTGTTCAGCGTCACGTCATTTCTGTAATCCTTCGGGAAAAGAGGACGCATCGGGCGGTCAATGACACGGCTTGTCAGTACGGAATGCGTACTGGCCTTGCCTTCGCGTTTGTTGAAGCCTCCCGGAAACTTTCCGACAGCATACATTTTTTCTTCAAATTCAACTGACAGCGGAAAGAAATCGATTCCCTCCCTTGGTGCTTTGGAAGCCGTTGCGGTCGATAAAACGACTGTTTCCCCATAGTGCATGAAGCAGCATCCGTTCGCCTGCTTGCCGACACGTCCGATATCAACTGTCAGCTTTTTCCCGCCGATTTCCATAGAATAACTTTTATAATCTCCCATTCTTCCTTCCTTCTGGCCGATTGGCCTTAATACATATTAAAATATTAGGAAGCCAAAATTTTTTCGGTTTCCATGATGTTCCGGGCTGCCGCACTGCTATGCAATCCATGCATTCCCGATATATAAAACAAGGGCAGGAAACCCTGCCCCGGTTCTTTTACTTTCTGAGTCCTAACTTTTCAATAAGCGCACGATAACGCTCGATGTCTTTCCCCTTAAGATACTCAAGAAGATTGCGTCTCTGTCCTACCATCTTAAGAAGTCCTCTTCTTGAATGGTGGTCTTTTGCATGCGATCTTAAGTGTTCCGTCAGCTCGTTGATTCTTTCCGTAAGGACAGCTACCTGAACTTCCGGCGAACCGGTGTCGCCTTCCGAGCGCGCGTATTCTTTCATAATTTCCTGTTTCTTTTCTTTCGTAATCATTTTTTCCTCCTTAGGGAACCTTATTGTCGTGCCTGTCATCAGGAGAAGGCTGGAGTATCCGAACTCCGGATGAAGGTGTTTTCTTCTGCAAATCCGCAGCGTTTTTTAGTATAGCATAGTTGTTCAGATAAAGTCAAGGAAGAGCACTATCTGCTTTGTCCATTTTCCGGAAAAAAAGCTTTTCCTGACTCGCGGTCCTTTTCAATCTGTATTTTCAGCGCCTCAAGAGACGCGAATTTCTTTTCCGGACGCAGAAAATGCAAAAGCTCCACTTTCTGTTTTTCTCCGTACAGATCGGTGCTCTCGTCGCAGCCGTAAAGATACGTCTCAACGCCTACGAACTGTCCGTCCACAGTCGGCTTCGTCCCGATGTCGGTAATGCCGCAGTAGCTCCTGCCGCCGACTGCGGAACGCACCGCATATACGCCATTCGGCGGAAGAAGTTTATCCTTCCCGGGAATAAGGTTGGCCGTCGGAAATCCCAGCGTCCTTCCGATTTTTTTACCATGCAGGACGGGACCTGTAACAAAGAACGGATATCCGAGCATCTCCCCTACGCGTTCCATTTCACCCTTCTCAAGGCACTTTCTGATACGCGTACTGGAAATCTCTCTTCCGTGATCCGTGACGCGCGATATCACTTCCACCCTGAAACCGTACTGCTTCCCCAGCTTCCGCAGAAGTTCCGTATCTCCCATACGCTTATATCCAAAATGAAAATCCGGTCCAACCGCAATATACGCGGCGTGCAGTCCCTGCACCAGGATATCCTTTACAAAGTCTTCCGCTTCCGTAGTGATTATTTCAGGAACAAAAGGACATTCGATCAGGCAGTCCACGCCTATCTCCTCCAGCATTGCACGGCGTTCTTCTTTGGTCAGCAGAGTCGCCGAAGCTGCGTCAAAGGAAAAGACCACGGTTTCTGCGCCTCTGTTTTCTTCATTTTTATATTTCTGTATACTGTCCACCAGCGCACGGTGGCCGCGGTGAACGCCGTCGAACTTTCCGAGCGTAATGGCGCACGGCCCCGGTCTGCTGAATTTTATCGTGTCATATATTACGTGCATGTTAAACTCCGTTATTTCAGAATTTGTGAAATAATCTGATTTCTTCAGGAGCCGTCCTGTACCGGATCGTAAAACATTTTCACAAGACGGAAGCTTTCTCCTGACCTGCGATAAATGCCGATAAACTCGTTCGTTGACGAATAGACGCGGGCTTCGCAGCCGTCCGGAATCCCGGCGCCCTCTTCGGCGGAAAAGCTGTTCCCGTTATAAAGCGCAAGATTAATTTCCGGCCTGGCAATGACTTCCGGCTTATCCTCAAAAAATGAATCCAGCGGTTTGACAAAGCTGTACGGTACAGCCGCATTGGAAGTCACACCGTCTTCTTTTTCTTTCAGTGCTGCAATCTCAGAAAGTGTCAGGCTGTCGGAAAGGCAAAAGTTCCCTACCCTCGTCCTGATCAGTGAAGACATGCAGGCCCCGCAGCCCAGACGTTTTCCGGCATCCGCGCAGAGCGTACGGATGTAGGCTCCTTTTGTGCAGGTTACTTCAAACCGGATTTTCGGCAGGGCTGTATCCAGTATTTTTATATCCGAAAACTCTACTTCCCGCGGCACCCGTTCAACTTCGATTCCCCGTCTCGCCAGATCACAGAGTTTGCGTCCGCCGATCTTAACGGCGGAATACATCGGCGGAGTCTGCTTCTGGACGCCATCAAACGAAGAAAGGACGGCAGCCGCCTCCGAAGCCGTCGCCGTCACTTCATTTTCCTCCAGGATCTTTCCTGTCGTATCTTCCGTATCCGTAACAATTCCGAAAAGTATTTCTGCCTGATAGGTTTTAGTTCCTCCGGATATCATGTCGACAAGGCGCGTGGCCTTGCCAAGGCAAACAGGCAGGACGCCTTCCGCATCCGGATCCAGCGTTCCCGTGTGTCCCATCTTCCGCTGCCCCAGGATCCGCCGCAGGCGTGCAATGACGTCGAACGAGGTCATTCCTTTTTCTTTGCGCACGTTTACTACGCCGTTAATCATGTTCCTTTGACACTTTCTCCTGGATGACGCCCATCAGATTATTAATTACGTCATGATCCGTTCCGTACATTGTGCAGCCTGCAGCGCGGATATGTCCGCCGCCTTCAAACGCCGCAGCAATTTCAGAAACATCTATATCACTGTTGCTCCGAAGGGAGACTTTATATACCTGAGGTTCACATTCGTAAATGAAAACCGCCACTTCGACTCCCTTTGTAAGGCGCAGCTGGGCGACAATCCCGTCCAGGTCTTTCTGTGTAACATCATAAAACGCCATGTCACGGTGAGTAACTGTTCCCACGATAACCCTGCCGTCCAGCATAAGCACGCTTTCAAGAAGGGTCCGTCCCAGAATCTGGTTTTCCCTATGGGTACGGATATTGAACGAATTATCGATGATGCTGCAAAAATCAATGCCCTTCTTCATCAGGGCTGCCGCAACTGTCATCGTGTACGGGGAAGTATTCTTATATTGAAACACTCCCGTATCATGGATAATGCCTGTATATAGCGCTTCTGCGCAATCCTTATCGATTTTTTCATCTTCAAGCAGCCCGTAAAGCACTTCCGCCGAAGAGCTTGCCTCCGGGACAATAATATTCACGTCCGCGAAGCCTGTATTGCTGATGTGATGATCGATACACACTGATTTCTTCGCCAAAGGAAGGAGATTCCCTGCAACAGCAATACGTTCTTTCTCACTGGCATCGCAGGAAATGAAAAGATCCACGCTCTCATCCGCCGGGGTTTCAGAAATCATTTTGTCGCAGCCTTTCAGGAACAAAAGAGCCGCCTTCGGCTCCTCAAGATAAAGCTTCACGTCTATCAGCGGATAATTCTTTTTAATATAAAGATAAAGCGCGGTATTTGTTCCGATGCAGTCTCCGTCCGGACGGACATGGCCCGCAATGGCCGCAGTATGCACTTCATTTGTCAGCAGATCACTCAGTTTTTCCATCATTTTCCTCTTTTACCACGCTGTCGATGAGCTTCGACATTTCAATGCCGCGTTCTATAGAACGATCCAGCACAAATGTGAGCTCGGGCGTATTCCGGAGATTCAGCGTATGGGCCAGCTCGCGGCGTATATAGCCTTCCGCACTGCGCAGACCTTCCATCGTTTCCTTCTTCGCCTGTTCATCTCCAAGCACGCTGACATAGACCTTGCACGTCTTAAGATCCGTTGCCACGACAGCGTCCATGACCGATGTCATAACATCGATACGCGGATCCTTGAGGTCACGCAGGATCATTGAAAGCTCATGCGCAACCTCTTCATTTATCCGCAGGTTTTTAGTACTGTTTTTTTTCATTCTCTGGGCACCTCTACCATTGTATAGGCTTCTACTGTATCTTCAACGGCAAAATCACCCCAGTCATTAAAGACAAAACCGCATTCAAAGCCTTCCTTGACTTCCTTTACGTCATCCTTAAATCTCTTAAGGGAAGCAAGCGTACCTTCGTAGATCTTTTCTTCTCCCCGGAAGACACGGACCTTGGAAGACCTCTGGAAAATGCCGTCTTTGACATAAGCGCCGGCAATATTTCCGACACCGGAAGCTTTAAACATCTGACGTATTTCCGCATGACCCTGTACTTTCTCTTCATAAACTGCCGCACGCATGCCCTTAAGTGCTTTCTCGACATCCCCAATGGCCTCGTAAATGACATTATACAGGTGAATATCTACCTTCTGCGTATCCGCCATCGCCTTGGCTGTAGCATCCGGGCGGACATTAAAGCCGATGATGATAGCATTGGATGCCGCCGCAAGGGAAACATCTGACTCATTAATAGCGCCGACGCCGCCGTGGATAACCTTAACGACGACTTCTTCATTTGAAAGCTTGAGAAGGCTCTGCGTCACAGCCTCAACCGAACCCTGAACATCCGCCTTAACAACAATCGGCAGTTCTTTAAGAGTTCCTTCCTTAATTTGTTCAAACAGATCGTCCAGAGACATCTGGGTCTTCGTTTCTTCAATAAGGTTCTTCTTGCCTTCCGAAACAAAGGTCGCGGCAAAGTCTTTTGCCTCTTTATCGCTGTCAAGAGCAACAAGCACCTCACCGGCATCCGGTACCGCATTCAGTCCGATGATTTCCACCGGCATAGAAGGAGTGGCCTTATGCAGACGCTTTCCTTTTTCATCCGTCATGGCGCGCACTTTTCCGTTAGCTGCGCCGCAGGCGATAAAGTCGCCCTGATGAAGGGTACCCTTCTGGATCAGGATGGTAGCAACAGGCCCCTTGCCTCTGTCAAGCTTCGCCTCCAGCACGAGTCCTCTGGCCTTTCTGTTCGGATTGGCCTTAAGCTCATCCACTTCAGAGGTCAGAAGGATCATTTCCAGAAGGTTGTCGAGGCCTTCATGCGTCCTTGCCGAAACCGGACAGAAAATAGTCTGTCCGCCCCAGTCCTCGGGAACAAGTCCGTACTCTGAAAGCTCCTGCTTGACTCTTTCGATATTGGCGTTCGGTTTATCAATCTTGTTAACAGCAACAATGATATCTACCTTAGCCGCCTTCGCATGGTTAATAGCCTCTACTGTCTGAGGCATGACGCCGTCATCCGCCGCTACAACAAGAACGGCGATATCCGTTGAGTTTGCGCCTCGCATACGCATTGCCGTAAATGCTTCATGTCCGGGTGTATCGAGGAAGGTAATCTTCTGGCCTTTGATCGAAACCATATAGGCTCCGATATGCTGAGTAATGCCTCCTGCTTCACGGTCTGTAACATGTGTATTCCTTATAGCATCCAGAAGTGAGGTCTTGCCGTGATCAACATGGCCCATAACGCATACAACCGGCGGGCGCTGGACAAGATCTTTTTCATCCTCTTTATCTTCGGCTAAAAGCTCGCCGATAACATCTTCTTTTTCTTCCTGCTCCGCGATAATGTCATAATCCATTGCAATTTCCTGCGCTTTGTCAAATGTCACTTCGTGGTTCACCGTCACCATCTCTCCTTTAAGGAAAAGATTTTTCACGACGGCCGACGGCTGGATCTTCATTTTTTCGGCAAGTTCACGGATTGTCATTCTTTCCGGAATCTTTATCTCTGTAACGACTTCTTTTTTAACCGCAGGTTCATTCTTCGGCTGGCTGTTCTGCAGTGCCTTCGGAATACGGCTGAACTGTTTCTGCGACTGGTTCGGACGGTTGCCAAACTGGCTGTGGCGCCCGAGTTCACGTCTTTCCTCACGTGTCTTCTCGTATTCTTTACCTTCTTTACGGAAATCACGTGTTGTCTTATGTGCAAGTGCGCCATCGGTCTCCTGAGGTCTTGCAGCTCCCTGAGGTCTTCCTCCCTGACCATAAGGCGGACGGCTCTGACCCTGACCG
>DCDB01000368.1 GCA_002316215.1 Lachnospiraceae bacterium UBA1066
TGAGATGAAGCGGCCTGAGATGGAACAGCCTGAAATGGTGCAGACAAAGAAAAGACAGCTTATGACGGAGCAGCCGGAGATAGGAAAGCCGGAGAGGGGATAGCTGGAGTGTAAGGATATGTCGCTTGTCATGCTGGAATATCTGGAGATCAATTTCATAGCGGCAGCAATGCTTGTTGCGATGCTCTTTTATACGAATAGAAAGCATTATCTGGGAGAAAACGGGGAGCGGCGTCATTTCAGCTGGATGCTGATTCTGAATATCCTGATCCTTCTTTCGGATAACGGCATTTATCTTATGAGAGGGCACGGCGGGTCCGTTTTTATTGTCGCAAACAATTTTTTCTGCATGGCTTATTTTGTGATGCATGCCTTTTTCTGCTATGCCTGGATGAGATATGTGCTCGTAAGGCTGTATCCGCGCCATGTGTATACGATAAAAGAAAAGGCCGTAATGTATATCCCTGCGGCCATTAACTGCGTCATTACTTTTGCAACACCATTTACCGGATGGGTATATACGATTTCGGAAGAGAATGTTTATCACAGGGGTTATCTTGTGACGGCATCTTTTGCGACCGCCTCCGTATACTGGGCGGTAAGCACGGTCCTTTTGCTCCGGGAATACAGAAATACAAGAAGAAACCGGAAATCGGGGGAACTTAAGACGCTTCTTCTTGCGCCTCTTCCCATTCTTGCCGGTAATGTTCTCCAGCTGTGTTTTTACGGTCTTTCAATTGTCTGGGTCAGTTCTGCGCTTTCCATGCTGATCCTCTTTATTGACGTACAGAATGAGCAGCTGACACATGATAAAATGACAGGCCTTTATAACCGCGGGCAGGCGAATGCCCAGTTTTTCTGGGAAGTGGAGCATCTGCAAGATTCCAGTGATCTTCTTTTTGCCATCATGCTCGACGTGGATAAGTTTAAAAGCATTAATGATTGTTACGGACATCTGGCCGGCGACAGGACTCTTATACGGGTAGCCGGAATTCTTCAGAATAATTGCAGGAAGAGTGACTTTGTGAGCCGGTTCGGCGGAGATGAATTTTTGATCCTGGGACATGTAAAAAATACTGAAGATGCGGCAGGGATTACGAAAAGAATTGAGAAAGCCCTGAGTGAAGAAAACAAATTGAATGTTTTTCCCTGTCCTATTTCACTGAGCTACGGGATAGCGGTTTGTACACCACAGGAGGAGGTAACTGTGGATTCTATTCTGGCTGAAGCTGATCAAAACATGTATGAAATGAAAAAAAACAGTCATATCGGCTCTTTTGAGAAGGAAGTGGCTTTTCAAAATGCCGGAAAAACATTATAATGTAGAGGACGGAAAATTTATTAAAATCATCCGCCGGATATCTGAAAATCAGATTCATTGTCGAAAAGGGAAAGGAGTTTTGAAAATGAAAAAGATTACAGCATTAGTATTATCCATTTGTATGGCAGCTTCTCTTGCAGCCTGCGGTTCTGCCGGAACATCATCAACCGGGACAGCATCGACAGCAGCTTCCACGGCAACGGCATCTACAGCTTCAGCAGCTGCCTCTAAGGCAACGGAATCAACGGCAGCTTCCAAGGCGGATTCCGCAGCAGCTTCAACGGCGGCTTCAACGGCAACAGGCGGTACCGGAAAAACCGATATTGCATTTGTAACAGATGTAGGAAATATTGACGACCAGTCCTTTAACCAATATACATGGGCAGGCGTCCAGGATTTTGCATCAGCCAATAACCTGAAATCAAACTACTACAAACCTTCGGAAGATTCGGATGCGGCTCGTCTTGAACAGATGGATAATGCAGTGAAAGACGGCGCAAAGGTTGTTGTCATGGCTGGCTATCTGTTCGGCGCAGCTCTCGGGCAGGCGCAGGAAAAGTATCCCGATGTGCAGTTCCTGGCACTGGATGTCAGCACGGGAGACCTTGCAAACCCGGCGTCCAATACTGCCCTTATTACCTATAAGGAAGAGCAGGCCGGCTATCTGGCAGGTTATGCGGCTGTTTATGACGGCTATAAAGAGCTCGGCTTTTTAGGCGGAATGGCAGTCCCGGCCGTTATTCGCTATGGTTACGGCTTTGTTCAGGGCGCGGATGCAGCGGCAAAGGAGCTCGGTGAGACGGATGTCAATATTAAATACTGGTATTCAGGATCTTTCGTTGCGACGGATGACATCAAAGCGAAGATGGACAGCTGGTATTCTGAAGGCACGGAAGTTGTCTTCTCCTGCGGCGGCGGTATCGTGAATTCCTGCCTTGCAGCGGCACAGGCCAATAACGGCAAGATTATCGGCGTTGACGTCGATCAGTCCGGACTTGACAGCTGTGTCATCACATCGGCCATGAAAGCACTCGCAAACTCTGTCAAACTTGCTCTTACGGATTGCATGGGAAATGGCTGGAAGTGGAGTTCCACGTATGCCGGCAAAGAAAGCAAGCTTGGTGCAGCAGAAGATTGCGTCGGTCTTCCGATGGATAAATCTCAGTTCCAGAAATTTACGACGGACGATTATAATAAGCTTTTCAAAGGTCTTGTTGACGGGACGGTTACGGTTGACAATACTTTCGATACGAATAAAACACCGACGGTCTCAAATGTCAAAGTTGATTATCAGACCTGAGCGGCGGAGAAGAAAAGTATCTGATGCATCTTGAAAATGAAGGGTGTTCGCGCCGCTTTAAGGCACGGGCACCCTTTTACTGTAATATCCGGCGGTGACGGCGTTCAGCCTGAAGAAATCCGGAATTCGTAAGGAAAATCCAGTCCGGCAGGATAATTCAGGACAGCAGAAAATCCAGTCCGGCAGAAAAATTCAGAACTGGCGGAAATGTAAAGTATCAGGAAGTTCAGGGCGGCAGCGAAAAAAAGTTAAGGACATTGGAGAGGAAGTGGGATGAAGTGAGTGAAGACTATATTATCGAAATGCTGCATATTACTAAAGAATTCCCGGGCATCAAGGCCAATGATGATATCACGCTTCAGCTCCGGCGCGGGGAAATCCATGCGCTTCTCGGGGAAAACGGAGCCGGTAAAAGCACACTGATGAGTGTCCTTTTCGGTCTTTATCAGGCAGAAAAGGGGATTATAAAAAAGGACGGTCAGGAAGTACAGATCAAGGATCCCAATGATGCGAACCGTCTGGGAATCGGTATGGTCCACCAGCATTTTAAACTTGTGGAATGTTTTACTGTTCTTGATAATATTATTCTCGGGGTCGAAGATACAAAGCATGGCTTTCTTGAGAAGGAAGCCGCCCGGAAAAAGGTGATGGCACTTTCTGAAAAGTACGGCCTCCGGGTTGATCCGGATGCTTATGTTTCTGATATTTCGGTCGGGATGCAGCAAAGGGTTGAAATACTGAAAATGCTTTACAGGGATAACGAAATCCTGATTTTCGATGAGCCGACAGCTGTTCTTACGCCCCAGGAAATCGATGAGCTTATGGAGATTATGCGGGGCTTTAAAAAGGAAGGCAAGAGTATTCTCTTTATTACGCATAAGCTGGCAGAGATCATGGCTGTTGCGGATCGCTGTACTGTTTTAAGAAAAGGAAGATACATGGGAACAAAGGATATCGCGGGGACTACGAAGGAAGAACTTTCCAGAATGATGGTCGGACGCGATGTGCAGTTTTCATTTGAAAAGAAAGAATGCAAACCGGGGGAAACGCTTCTTTCTGTAAAAGATCTTGTGGTGCCGAGCAAGGTACACAAAAATAATGCGGTAAAGGGAGTTTCCTTCGATGTGCATGCAGGGGAGATAGTCTGCGTTGCAGGGATTGAAGGAAACGGCCAGTCGGAGCTGGTCTTCGGGATAACCGGGCTTGAGAAGGCTTCGGCGGGGAGTATACGCCTGTGCGGGAAGGATATTACCAACGCGTCCATACGTGTAAGAAGCAGGGACGGGATGGCCCATATACCGGAAGACAGGCACAAGTATGGTCTTGTGCTGGATTACTCTCTGGAACAGAACCTTGTGCTGCAGAGGTATTGGCAGCCGGAGTTTGAGGAACACGGGGTCATTAAGGCGGAGGCTGTGAGGAAGTATTCGGAAGGCCTGATTGACAAGTATGATATCCGGTCCGGACAGGGACCGCTGACACCGGCCCGCGCTATGTCCGGCGGCAATCAGCAGAAGGCGATTATTGCAAGGGAGATCGACCGGAATCCCAGTATTCTTGTTGCGGTTCAGCCGACACGCGGCCTCGATGTGGGGGCCATTGAGTTTATTCATCATAGTCTTGTCGGGGAACGCGATGCCGGCAAGGGAGTCCTGCTTATAAGCCTTGAGCTTGATGAAGTCATGAATCTTTCGGATCGTATTCTTGTCATGTATGAAGGCGAGATTGTCGGTGAATTCCGGCCGAAGGATACGGATGTCCAGGAACTCGGACTATATATGTCGGGAGCTAAAAGAAATACAGCCGGAAAGGAAGGCATTGCCGTATGAATAAGAAAAAATCACTTGCCGAAAACGCTAAATTTGTAAGTATTCTGGCCAGTCTGATTTCAATCCTTGTCGGGCTTCTTCTCGGCTTTATCCTGCTGCTCATCCTGAAGCCTTCCGATGCCCTGGGCGGAATGCAGGCTATGCTGGGAACGGGTTTTTCAAGTCTTGATAAATTCGGAAAAGTAATGTATCAGGCGGCGCCGCTGATGCTCTGCGGACTTTCTGTAGGGTTTGCATTTAAGACCGGACTCTTTAACATAGGCGCGTCGGGACAATATACGATGGGGGCTTTCTTTGCACTGATCGGTGCCATAGTCCTGCAGCTTCCGTGGTGGGCATGCCTTCTGCTTTCGCTTCTCGGCGGAGCGATCTGGGGAGTCTTTCCCGGACTCTTTAAGGCGCTCTTTAATGTTAATGAAGTTATTACTTCGATTATGTTCAACTGGATCGCCATGTTTCTTGTGAATCTCCTGATTGCCAATATTCCGGTTATGCTGGCATCGGCATGGGGAGCAAGTAACTCTGACAGGACGGCTGCCCTGGCCTCCGCAAATCCCGGAGCGATTATCCCGAAGGGGGGTCTGGATGCAGTTTTCGGCAATTCCAGCTGGGTCAATATCAGTGTCTTTATCACGATTGTTGTTGCCGTTATTATGTGGTTTGTACTTGAGAAGACAACTTTCGGCTATGAGCTGAAGGCTTGCGGCCTCAATAAGGACGCGTCTGCCTATGCCGGCATCAACGCAAAAAGAAATATTGTGACGTCTATGATTATTGCCGGTGCCCTTTCGGGCCTCGGCGGCGGTACCTATTATCTGGCAGGTACAATCCAGTATGTTCTTGAAAAGTCCATTCTCGGGATGGGCTTTAACGGAATTCCGGTTGCTCTTCTTGCAAGCTCCAATCCTATCGGAACGATTTTCAGCGCTTTGTTCATTAGCTATATACAGGTAGGCGGAGCTGCCATGCAGCCGAGTTTTTCTTCTGAATCCACGAACATTATCATATCAGTCATCATTTACCTGGCAGCTTTTGCACTCCTTATCCGGGGATCCATTCAAAAGCTGCTGTCACGCAAAAAGGCGAAGGAGGCGGAATCATGATCATTCTTGCGAATATCATCAGCCTGACAATAGTTTTCGCGGTTCCTCTAATGCTTGTTGCTCTGGGCGGTATGTATTCAGAGCATTCGGGGGTTATAAATATTGCGCTTGAAGGAATCATGGTTATCGGGGCGCTCTGTGCCTGTTTTGTCCTCAATGCTTTCGATAAAAGCGGAATGGGAAAGGTTCATCCGCAGCTGGCAATGCTGATAGCCATTTTGGTAGCCGGCGTTTCGGGAATGGCTTTTTCCGTCCTCCTTGCCTTTGCGGCCATCAATCTGAAAGCGGATCAGACTATCGGCGGAACGGCTCTCAACATTTTTGCGCCGTCTTTTGCTGTAGTACTTACCTGGGCTATCCAGGGTCAGGGCCAGACAACAATTCAGATTCCGAGCTGGATCCGCATCACGCAGGAAACTTTCGGGCTGGAAAAAGGCGGAAATACTTTCTTCAATGCCCTGATATTCAAGTATTTTTATTTGACGACGCCGATTGCCGTTATCCTGTTTATCGCAGCCTGGATGCTTCTTTATAAGACCAGGTTCGGCTTAAGGCTCAGGGCCTGCGGAGAGCATCCTCAGGCGGCGGACTCCGTCGGTATAAATGTTTATAAAATGAGATATGCGGGCGTCCTGATTTCCGGGTTCCTGGGCGGTATCGGTGGTATTGCTTATACGATTGCCGTGGGCAGCGGTTTTGCATCGAGTGTCGGAGGGTACGGCTTCCTTGCCCTGGCCGTTATGATTTTCGGAAACTGGAAACCTGTACCGATCCTGGGATCTGCGGTTTTCTTTGCGCTCTTTAAAGTTATCGCGGCATACAATTCCTCCATTCCGTTTTTGCCGAAGCTTGACAATATTAAGGATAAATCGAGCCTCTATCAGATGCTCCCTTATATCGTGACGATGATCGTGCTGATCTTTACCTCGAAGAAATCCAAGGCGCCGAAAGCAGAAGGCATTCCGTACGATAAGGGATCGCGTTAGGATAATCTGCCTGTAAGACAAAAAAGGAAAAGTGTTGCCTTTCCTTTTATTGTAATCCGGGTGAAAAAATGTATAATAAGGGACATGCCGGAATGGTTTCCGGCATATCTTAAAAATGTGGTCTGGGAGGCAGATTCCAATGCTGGAATACAAATTTGATACTCAGCTTTTAATTGAGGGACACGATCTTGACGAGGACGAAATCAATGATTATATCACTGAGCATTTTAAAGGCGACTGCCTTTTGGCAGTAGGGGATGAAGATCTGATCAAGATCCATTTCCATACGAATGAGCCATGGCAGATTCTGGAATATGGAGCTTCAAAGGGTGAAATTTATGATATCGTTGTTGAAAATATGGAACGTCAGGCAAATGGTGAGAAGGGCTGAATGAGAAAGATCCTTTTAATTGCCACAGGCGGAACAATTGCATCCGCTGGAAGTGAAGAGGGTCTGGTTCCGCAGATGGACATACCGGGCATACTTTGTTATGTACCCGATATCTTAGACAAGTATGAGGTCGGAACCCTCCCTCTTATGAATATCGACAGCAGCAATATGGGACCGCAGCACTGGCTTCTTATTGCGAAGGCCATCGAGCGGAACTACAACAGCTACGATGGCTTTATTATTCTGCACGGCACCGATACCATGGCGTATACGGCTGCCGCGCTTTCTTATCTGTGCCGGAATCTTGGCAAACCGGTCGTCCTGACCGGAGCCCAGATGCCGATCAGCGAATCGACAAGTGACGGAAAAAAGAATCTGATCAAC
>DCDB01000323.1 GCA_002316215.1 Lachnospiraceae bacterium UBA1066
GGTGCGGTGCTGAGTGAATGCGCAAAATCCCGGAAAGTGTATGCCGGCTCCTGATAAAGTTTTCCGCCTCAGGTATTCTGTGGCGTATTTTCTTCAGCGCTTCGCGCGAAAACATATTCAGAAAATATTTCCATGGAATGCCTGAGGCTGCTTTACGGTCAATGAGAAAGGACATTTACTCACTTCCTTTCTTCAACGAGCAGGTCAAAAGGATCGACTCCGTAAAGTTTTGCTATAGCCAGCAGATTGTCGGCCTGCGGATAGCATTTTCCGGCTTCCCATTTATAGACTGACTGGACGGAGGTAAGTCCCATGTAGTCCATGACCTGCCTGGCACTCAATCCCCGGGAAATACGTATTTCCTTCATTTTCTTTCCGCTTGCTTCAATATCGTATTGTGGTTTTGTCATGATGAACTCCTTTCCGCCGGTCAGATACCGGTTTTTTATCCTATGTCTTGTGCGAGGCTTTCTTTTATGAAGGATGCAGAGAAAATTGTGAAATCAGAGTGCATGGGTACAAAAAAAGAGCTTCTCATTTCATTGGTAATGCAAATTCTAATGGACAGACTTATCCCCTCAGAAAGTCATAATTAGATCTGCAAAATGAAATGAAAAACTCTTTTAGTTGTGCTGCACGGTTTTTACCGTTGCACAAAAAGTATAATGCCGCAGCGGGAGGATGTCAATTAACCAGTGGTTGAAAATATGGATACCTTTCCAAGACAATAGATTTTACGGTATTTTTTGCCTTCAGATAAAAGAAAATGGTTTTTTATAAGGAAATGGATGCTATACTATAAAATGAATGGTCAGCAGCAAGCGGGGGGGTTTCTGCCGCAGGCGTTCCGCAGCATATTTTTCGGTACTTCGCGTGAAAATATACATGGAGACAGAGGCTGGTGACTCAATCGCTTAATGTCGAAACCGGATGTTTCGGATAACACGAAGACAACTGGACGCTGGAAAGGAAAACTTGCATATGACAAAAGCCTATCTTTTATATGCCATCGTAGAATTCTATTGTATCATCTATATCGGAACTATATCTCACAGGCTTACAGGCAGCATCGGCTCTGAGTATGAGGTCAGGCAGCTGCGCAGGATGATTTACTCTTATATAGGTATGCTGGTCGCGGATATCCTGTGGGCTTTGAATATGGATAACATCATTACCATGCCGTTATTTTTAAACAAGGTTATTAACGCAATCGATATCTCCTGCATAGTTTTTGGCTGCTACTTCTGGTACCGGTTTCTTGAAGACCGTCTGATGATGCCTTCTTCAAGAAGCAGGACGATCTACTGGCTTTCCATGGTGCCTATGATCGTTGCGATTTCCCTTGATTTCATTTCGATTTTTACCGGCTGGCTTTTTTACATCGATGCAGAAGGAAACTACCAGAGTACGGATTTATTCTGGATTCATACCCTTGTGAATTACTATTATCTGGCAGTTCCCACAGTAGCGACCATACATGCGGCGATTCATGCCAAGACAAAGGATGAGCGCTCGGAATACCTGACCTATATGCTTTACATGATAGCGCCTCTGATTTCAGGTTTTTTGGAAGATTATTTTCCCGGCGTTCCTTTGCTTGCGCTTAACATCTTCATGGTGATACAGATTATGTTCCTGATGATCCAGAATAAGCAGGTTAATAATGACGCGCTGACCGGATTGAATAACCGAAAGCGCCTCAGCCAGTATCTCAGGGCAGTTGCAGCCAGGGCGGACGCGGAGCATCCGGTTGTGCTGTACATGATTGATATTAACCACTTTAAGTCCATAAATGATACCTACGGCCATCTGGAAGGCGACAAGGCGCTTAATGGATTCGCATCCCTTCTTAAGGAGTTCGCCGCTCGTCACGATGCCTTCGCTGCCCGTTACGGCGGGGATGAATTCTGCATGGTAATGAATTCTCTCAAAACAGATCCGGAGCAGTTGATTAAGGAGTTTCATAGCTTTGTGAAGAGCAGACAGAGTTCAGGCCAGTCTTTTGTAAAGCCGTATATCATTCAGGCAAGTATGGGCTATTGCATTGTGAATGAGGCCGGCCGGAGTACGGATGAAATTATCGGGAAGGCTGACAGGATGCTTTACGAGAACAAAAAGACGGCACATGGATTCTCGAATTAAAACGTATAGGGTTTCTGCCGCCTTGAATGCACGGGAAAAACAATAAATATTAAAGCACAACCTGTTATATGAGCTCCGGAAGGGGCTCTTTTTTTGTCCGTTTTTGTATTGCCCGTGCAGGAATTATTCTGCAACGATGAGTGGAAGCGAGAGGATCATGGAGAATAAATTGGTCGTAACCCGAAATAATTGAGAAGATTCAGCTATCCCCGCATCAATTTTCTGTCGGCAGGAAAGTATCGGTCGTTCGAAGAATGCGAATATGGCGCGATGCAGCGCAGTCTCGGAAATGTTACGCATAAAATCATTGGTGCAACATGTATAATAGATATTTTTCAACTGTCGGTTGATAAAAAATGATTCAAGAATCATCTCAAAAATATACAGAAGGACGGTTTAAAACGAGGCTGAAAATTATTGGCATTTAACGTTTAAAATTCTTTACATCATAAAAATTATTGAATACGACATGCGCCATACACCCCCTGCTGCTGCCTGATAATATAAATATACTTTTAATGCATGCAGATCATTGGCAGCTGTCCTGTGGAAGTGTTCTCTGAAATACAGAAACCCTCAAAGAAAATGCTGATGAGGGATATCTGGGATAGAGGTATTCAAACAGAAGAAAATTAACGAATGTCACATTGCAAAATGAAAATCAGGAGTTCCCGGTCGGATGTCAGAGAAAATCATGAATGCAAAATGTACAAAAAATCCTGAGGAGATCATTGAGGAAAAGAGAGCCCGAATCAGCCAGAAACGCACTATTTTTTCTTTCTTTATTAAACTGGTAATCATAGTGGGGAT
Source organism: Lachnospiraceae bacterium UBA1066 (assembly GCA_002316215.1). Classification (GTDB taxonomy): domain Bacteria; phylum Bacillota; class Clostridia; order Lachnospirales; family Lachnospiraceae; genus Chordicoccus. Next base: position 2,953 of record DCDB01000323.1, read on the forward strand.
GATATTTGCTATTTTTCATTATGTTTACGGTTTCCTGTCTGTCAGTGGAAATGACATGTATCCCCGTATCCTGGATGGCGATTTTATTTTTTATTATCGCCGGATGGATAAGATAGAGATTGGTGATATCGTAGTATTTCATGCTGACGGAGGCCGGCGGATCGGCCGGGTTGTTGCACAAGGTCAGGATATCGTGGAAATCGGATCGGACGGTACACTTATCATAAATGGAAGTGTACAGGATGAAGAAATCTTTTATCCCACCTATGAGAGGGGCAATAATGTCACTTATCCTTATCAGGTACCGGAAGGAAGCTATTTTATCCTCTGTGACTACCGAACAGAGAGTGTTGACAGCAGGACATTTGGTTCCGTATACCGATCATCGCTTGAAGGAAAGGTCATCAGTATATTCCGGCGGCGCGATATGTAGGCTATGGGATACGTAAGCGCGGCCAGAAACATATGGGAACTGCAAAAGCAGTCCTAAAAAAAGAAAAAGGAGAAAAAAGATGAAGAAGAAATTGGGAAAAAGACTGTCAGCGGTGCTGACGGCAGGAATTCTGACAGCGCAGATGGCGGTAACGGTGGGAGCGGCAGGAGCAGTAAATACTCCTGTAGATGGAACAACGACGACTTTTAATAAGTATCTTGTTATGGACGAGGGTGCAAATGTCCCAAATACGACATTTTCATATACGATTGAAACCGGCGCTACTGTAGCAGCAACTGGCACAACGCCGGAAGTACGTGCAGGGTCGGATGCAACAGGAACTCCGACCATAGGCGCGGCTGCATTTAGTTCCGGCGATCCGACTGGAACTTCAGCTGCAAAGCTTGCTGCAGATGACGACCCTGCGCTTACGGGCAGTCAGAAATATGCAAAAAAGACAGTGACCGTAAACTTTACGTCCGTTTCTTTCCCCTATCCCGGAATCTACAGGTATATTATCACAGAAGGAACGGCCAGCAATCCAAAAGGAATAACGAATGATGCCATAAACCCAAGATATCTTGATGTCTATATTCAGGATGCAGATGGGAATGGAACTCTTTCTGTACAGGGATATCGTTTGCATAATAATACCAGTGTAGCTGTTAAGAGCAATGGAAATTACGCCGGCGGAAGGGCAGCAAGCGGGAAGGATACGGGTTTTGACAACACATATGATACGAAAAATCTGACCATATCAAAGACAGTAACCGGAAATCAGGGCGACCGGGGGGAATATTTCCCGTTTACCATAACAATTAACGGTGCAAATCCCAGCACTGTATATACAGTCGATCTTACGAAAGCAGATCCAAGCGCAGCTGTTAAAAGCCAGACAGGGGTAACGACAGCGGAAACAAATCCCGGAACACAGACTTCTGATGCAGCTGGAAATCTTACTTGTACTTATTATCTGAAAGCGGATCAGTCCGTTGTTATAAAAGGTATTCCGGCTGGTGCAACTTATACCGTTACCGAAGGTGTTCTTTCTGCAGAAGGATATACCACTTCCTACAAGGTTACGAATACAGATACGGCAGAAGTCATTAATGATACTGCAACAGGCACAGCATATGCGGATGGTTCCTTCGCTGTACCTGGTAAGGATGTGAATCAGACAGCTGCTTTCACAAATGACCGTGCGGGTACTGTTCCGACAGGCCTGTTCTATGACATGGCTCCGTATATTTTTATGGTTGTGATTGCAATCGCTTCCGTAATGATTTTCTTCTTTGGAAAGAGAAATAAGAAGCATCACGCCTGATACGATAACGGGCTGACAGGATATTTCCAAGGGGTGGTTCTTTGAGGATTGCAGCAAAAGCCGCGCGGATTGGCGACAAAATACTGAATATTGTGATATTAATGCTGGCTGTTATTTTCTTTTTATGCGGCACTTACGCCCTGTGGGATAATTATAAAATCCTTCAGGGCGGAAGTGTCGATGCGAAAATTATGTCGTATAAGCCGGATCCGGCGGATCCATCCAACCCGTCGCTGTCTGATCTTCAGGCCATTAATCCGGATGTCCGGGCCTGGATAACAATAGATAATACGCATATTGATTACCCGGTCGTGCAGGGTGAAAATGACAGCGAGTATCTGAATAAAGATATTGACGGTCAGTTTGCGCTTGCAGGAAGCGTGTTCCTGGATTATCGGAATGCTGCGGATTTTTCGGATTTTTATAATATTATTTATGGGCATCATATGTCAAGCGGTGCTATGTTCGGCGATATTGAGAACTTTCGTGAGGAAGGCTATTTCGACACGCATACGACGGGCTCACTCTGTACTCCGGGTGAAACTTATCGCATCAGTCTCTTTGCCTGTATCGTGGCAGACGGATATGACAGCTGGATATATTCACTGGACTATTCCGGAGAAGAGTCTGAGAGTCAATTGCTTGCCTATATCACAGAAAAATCTGTCCAGAAACGTGATCCTGAATTCTCAGATATCCGCCGAATTATTGCTCTTTCAACCTGTACCGATACATCAACAAATGAACGTACAGTCCTTTTGGGTACACTTATACCCGTGTCGGAAAGTCCGTCAGCAACTTCATAAAAGATGATTGAAGCCGTGCAGACAGCAGCGGGGCAGAGGAAATTCTTTTGAATAAAGTAAGAAATGGAAAAAATCATATTGCCGTTAAATTGTTCCTTTCAGCTATACTGACTGTGACATTATTAAAGTATGCAATTGTTCCTGTATTTGCTACCGGGGTTTCAGCTGCGCCTGAATTTTCAAAAGCGTCTGTATTGTCGTCAGACACGTCCCTGTCCGGAGGGTTATCCTCTGCCGAATCCCTGCCGTCCGGAGGGTCGTCATCTGCCGAAACCTCATCATCCGGAGAATCATCTGCCGAATCCCTGCCGTCCGGAGGGTCGTCATCTGCCGAAACCTCATCATCCGGAGAATCATCTGCCGGATCCCTGCCGTCCGGAGGGTCG
>DCDB01000375.1 GCA_002316215.1 Lachnospiraceae bacterium UBA1066
AAAATCTCGGTCTCTTCCGATTATATCAACCGGATCATGAATAATATCAATTCCAATATCCTGAAGTATGCCGATAAAGCTTCTCCCGTCATCATCCGGACCCGGGCGGAAGCCGGAGCCTTTAATCTTCATTTTGAAAATCGTAAGAAGGCAGATGCCGGAGATATTGAAAGCACCAATGTCGGGCTTCCTAACATCCGTATGATGATGGAGAAAATGAATGGCGGAAGCCGTATACTCGATTCCGGCGACAGCTTTGCCATTGAGCTTTCTTTTCCCTTAGAAACCGGCTCTTCCGATGAACAGGGAGCTTCCGCCTGACAAAAATCACTGACAAAAAAAACATACTTCTTTACTAAATCCCTTTAATATTGTATGCTGTAAGCGGTTTTCCGGCTGAATGTCTCTTACTTACAGCCTTAAACCGATAAAATTAAACCTTTGAGGAAAAATGAATGACAGAGCAAAATAAAATCAATGAAGCACGTTCTATCCTGGCCAAATACGGTTCGCCGTGCTATATATTCCATTCAGATGAATATATCGAAAATTACAGATCCCATGAAAAAGCCCTGAAAGCCGCCTATCCGAAATATGAAGTTGCTTATTCCTTTAAAACTAACTACGCCCCGCGCATCTGCGAAATCGTCAAATCTTTGGGCGGCTATGCCGAAGTCGTATCCGATATGGAGTATTGTTTTGCTAAAAAGCTGGGGTATGAGAATTCGAGGATTATTTACAATGGTCCCATCAAAGGCCCGCTGCTTGCAGAGCATATGTATGCCGGCGGCATTGTCAACATCGACAGCCTGGATGAACTTGACCGCGCTTTATCTTACTGCAGGGAAAATCCGGATCACACTTATAAGATCGGTCTCCGGGCAAATATCGATATCGGGCAGCCGATCATCTCCCGTTTCGGCATCGACACTTCTTCTTCCGATTTTGAAGATGCTGTTCAAAAGATCCGCAGCTGCGGCAACGTCACCCTCTCGGGCCTGCACTGCCACATAAGTAAGTCTCGTACAGTCGAAAGCTGGGCGCGCCGCATGAAAATCATGCTGGAACTGGCCGACCGTTATTTTCCGGATAATCCTCCGGAATATATTGATCTTGGAAGCGGAATGTTCGGTGTGATCGAGCCTGAGGTTGCTTCCTTTTTCAAAATGGAAATCCCATCTTATGAGGATTACGCCAGGGCGGCAATCGCTCCTTTTTATGAGCACTACCGCTCATTCCCGGAAGAAAAGCAGCCGATTCTCTTCACGGAGCCCGGAACAACCCTGGACAACCGCTATGTCTCTCTGCTCTCTACCGTAACAGCTATCAAAGAAGTCCGCGGTAAAACCTTTGCCGCCCTGGATACCAGCAAGTTCAATCTCGGAAAAATAAGTACGGATTTTAATCTGCCTCTTAAGGTCCTTCCGATGGGCAGACCGGAAAAGCAGCTTAAAGACGCGGATTTTGTCGGTTACACCTGCCTTGAATATGATGTCGTCTACCGCAGCTATTCAGGGTCTCTTGCTGTCGGGGACTGCGTAGTCTTCGGAAATGTCGGAGGTTATACGAACGTCCAGAAACCTCCTTTCATCCTTCCGCAGTGCGCCATGGTTGAGAAGAAGTCCGACGGAACGATATCCCTGATGAAACGGACGGAAACATGGCAGGACGTCATGGAAACTTATATTTACGAAGAAGAATAAAAAAAGCCAGACAAAAAAAGGCCAGACCTTAATGGTCTGTACCAATAAATAAAAAAAATCCTGTCGGATGTGCGCCTGCCGGAACCTAACGCGGTTCCGGCACTCCACTTATCTGACAGGAGGATTTTTTATATCGTCTTATAAAACTTGCTTTGCTAAGGCCTGCCGTTACACGCTTTGCCTGCCTTACTCAGGAATGACGTGACGTGTTTTGACTTGCCTTAGCCTGCGCCTTTCTTACCCGAAAGAAAAACTTATACAGAAGGCCCTGCGGCGACTAAAGCCTTGCCGGCTTCATTTCCTTCATACTTGGCAAAGTTCTTTACGAAACGGCCTGCAAGATCTTTTGCCTTATTCTCCCATTCATTAACATCCGCATAAGTATCACGCGGATCCAGGATCTTAGAATCAACACCCGGAAGCTCTGTCGGAACCTCAAAGTCGAAATACGGAATCTTCTTTGTCGGAGCCGTAAGGATGGAACCGTTAAGGATAGCGTCAATGATACCGCGTGTATCGCGAATGGAAATTCTCTTGCCTGAGCCGTTCCAGCCCGTGTTGACAAGATATGCCTTCGCACCGCTCTTTTCCATTTTCTTAACCAGTTCTTCTGCATACTTCGTCGGATGCAGTTCCAGGAAAGCCTGGCCGAAGCAGGCCGAGAATGTCGGCGTAGGCTCCGTAATGCCGCGCTCTGTACCTGCAAGTTTTGCCGTAAAGCCGGACAGGAAGTAATACTTTGTCTGTTCCGGAGTCAGAACCGATACCGGCGGAAGGACACCGAAAGCATCTGCCGAAAGGAAGATGACATTCTTTGCGGCCGGAGCTGAGGAAACCGGACGGACAATATTCTGGATATGATAAATCGGATAGGAAACACGCGTATTTTCCGTTACGGACTTATCCGTGAAATCAATCTTTCCGTCCGCATCCAGCGTAACATTTTCAAGAAGAGCGTCGCGCTTGATGGCATTATAGATATCCGGTTCAGACTCTTTGTCCAGATTGATGACTTTGGCATAGCAGCCGCCTTCGAAATTGAAGACGCCGTTGTCATCCCAGCCGTGTTCGTCATCGCCGATCAGAAGACGCTTCGGATCCGTTGACAGCGTCGTTTTCCCTGTTCCGGAAAGTCCGAAGAAGATAGCCGTGTTCTCACCGTTCATATCCGTGTTTGCGGAGCAGTGCATGGAAGCAATGCCTTTAAGCGGAAGATAATAGTTCATCATGGAGAACATGCCTTTTTTCATTTCTCCGCCGTACCATGTGTTGATGATGACCTGTTCGCGGCTTGTGATATTGAATAAGACAGCCGTTTCAGAATTCAGCCCCAGTTCCTTGTAATTCTCAACCTTTGCCTTGGATGCGTTGTAAACTACGAAATCCGGTGTAAAGTTCTCGAGTTCTTCAGCCGACGGCCTGATAAACATATTTTCCACGAAATGGGCCTGCCATGCCACTTCCATAATGAAGCGGACAGCCATCCTCGTGTCCTTATTCGCTCCGCAGAAAGCATCGACAACATAAAGTTCCTTATCTGAAAGCTCTTTCTGTGCGATCTTCTTGACAGCTTCCCAGGCTTCTTCTGTCGCCGGATGATTATCATTCTTGTATTCCGGAGAAGTCCACCAGACAGTATCTTTGGAATTCTCATCCATAACGATGAATTTGTCTTTGGGTGAACGTCCTGTGTAGACGCCGGTCATAACATTTACAGCGCCAAGCTCACTTTCCTGGCCCTTTTCATATCCTTCCAGACTGGGGTTCATTTCATCCTTATAGAGATCTTCATAAGAAGGATTATGAGCAATGCTCTTTACATCTGTAATGCCATACTTTGTTAAATCTACATTTGCCATTTTGTACTTTCCTCTCTTTCTTGCGACATCCTGTAGAAATGGCTTTATTTTCCGCCAAATCTTTCACGAATAGAATAATAACACATCCGTTTGTATTTTTCCACAATGTAATAAGAAAGTCAATGAATTGTTTGTGTCTTGTTTGTGTATCCGTCAGGGAAAAAAGATTCTCATTTTCTTAAAATGCGGTACAATAGCATCAGCGCCTCAAAAATGGCCGGAAGGAGAACAATATAATGATTTATCTTGACAATGCGGCAACCACTTTAAAGAAACCGGAGCAGGTCATTGATGCCGTTGTGTACGCGATGGGTAATTTCGGGAATGCCTCACGCGGCGCCCACGGATATTCTTTAGATGCTTCAAGGATGATTTTCGGGACGAGGCAGAAAATTGCCGATATGTTCGGCTGCCCAGGCGCGGATCATGTCATTTTTACGTCTAATGCAACCGAGTCGCTCAATATGGCCATAAACGGTATTATTTCTCCCGGCGACCGTGTCATCACCACGGATCTGGAGCACAACTCCGTTCTGCGTCCTCTTTACCGGCTTGAAAATGAAAGCCATATTTCTCTTGGTTTCGTCCCTTCCGACCGGAAAGGCTGCTTAAGGCTTTCAGATTTTGAAAAGCTGGTGACAGACCGGACTAAGGCTGTCGTATGTACGCATGCTTCCAACCTGACCGGCAATATCGTTGACATCGCCGAAATCGGAAAGATTGCCAGACGGCACGGCGCTCTTTTTATCGTCGATGCTTCACAGACAGCCGGATTCGTGAATATCAATATGGAAAAAATGAACATCGACGTGCTTTGTTTTTCGGGACATAAGGGGCTCATGGGACCGCAGGGAACAGGGGCGCTTCTCGTGCGTGACGGAATCGAAATCAGGCCTTTCAAAACCGGAGGCACCGGCGTGCAGAGCTACGAAAAATCACAGCCTGCGGAATATCCTGTACGTCTTGAAGCGGGGACGCTGAACAGCCACGGGATCGCCGGTCTTTCCGCCGCGCTTGATTTCATTTCCGCAACAGGAATAGATAAAATAGAACAAAAAGAAAACAGGCTTCTCCGCCGTTTCTACGAACAGGTTTCTGGAGTTCGCGGAGTGACCGTTTACGGTGATTTTTCCTCTTCGCTGCATGCTCCTGTAGCAGCCCTCAACATCCGCAGCGTCGATTCCGGGGAAATATCCGACTGCCTGTTCCGGGAATACAGTATTGCGACAAGACCCGGTGCGCACTGTGCACCGCGGATGCACGAAGCTCTCGGAACCAGAGAACAGGGGGCTGTCCGTTTCAGCTTTTCGTGGTTCAATACAGAAGAGGAAATTGACATCGCCGCTGACGCTGTAAAAGAAATAGCAGCAAAATACTGAAAGCGCCGGCCTTCAGGCAGACGGCATCGGCTGCCGCACGG
>DCDB01000343.1 GCA_002316215.1 Lachnospiraceae bacterium UBA1066
AATAAAATACTGTATAAGGAGGTATTATTATGGACTTTTCAGAAGGCGTGAGAAAGGTGTTTTTAGCCGGTGTGGGGGCGATTGCCGTTACAGGGGAGAAATCGAAGAAGGTCATCGATGAACTTGTGAAAAAGGGCGAAATCACAGTTGACGAGGGGAAAACCCTGAATGAGGAACTGAAACGCAAAATGGATGAGAAGTGCAAGGATACGAAAGCAGAGAATGCGGCACATGATTTCCATGAGGCGGTTTCGCAGATTGAAAGATTATCAAAGGAAGAACGCGATGTCCTGAGAGCAAAACTGGATAAGGCGGATGCGGCCGAGAAAGCCGATACGAAAGAGGAAAGAGCTGCTAAAAAGGATGCGGATCCTGAAGAGGAGAAGAAAGCCGAAGAGGATAAGAAGACTGACGGGGATGAGAGCAGTAAATGACGGATAAGGACATTGCGCATCCGCAGGAAGGCGGGACGGGAAAGAGACTGTCTGAAATACTCTCCGTCCTTCGAAAGAGAGGCATAACAAAAGGCCTGACACCGGCGAAGCTCCGGGAAATATTTGAGGATTTGGGCCCTACTTATGTAAAGATCGGCCAGATTATGTCCATGCGGAGCGATCTCCTTCCGGAAGATTACTGCAGGGAACTGGCAAAGCTGCGTTCTGATGCTGCTGAGATGCCTTTTGATACCGTGCTTGAAATAATTGAAAAAGAACTTGGCAGACCGGCAGAGGAGATTTTTGCCTCCATCGAAAAAACTCCGCTGGGGTCTGCCTCGATTGCGCAGGCGCATTCCGCTGTACTTGCTGACGGGCGGAAGGCAGTTATTAAGGTTCAGCGTCCGAACATCCATGCTGTCATGGAAAATGATATCCGGATCCTGAGAAAGGCTTCCGGACTTCTTAAGCTTACCATGGGAACCGGAGATCTCGTGGATTTCCGTTCTGTAATAGAAGAAATCTGGAAGACCTCTCAGGAGGAAATGGATTTTAAAAAGGAGTCCGATAACCTGATCCGCTTCAGGAAAAATCAGGAAGGTATCGCATATGTCACAAGTCCGGTTGTTTACGCAGAGTATACGACGGCTTATGTTCTGACGATGAGCGATGTCGGCGGTGTTCCGATTGACGGAAGGCAGGAGCTGGAAAAAATGGGATACGATCTGGAGGAGATTGCCTCCCGCCTTGCTGAGAACTATTGCCGTCAGATACTGCACGACGGCTTTTTCCATGCGGATCCGCATCCCGGAAATCTTAAGATAACGGATGGGAAAATAGCATGGATTGATTTGGGAATGACAGGTACGGTTTCCGAGAATCTCCGCCACATTATTAAGATTGCCGTTGAAGCTGTGATTAATGACGATATCTATTCACTTACAAATGCTTTCCTTTCTGTCGGAAAGCCGGAAGGGGAGGTTGATCGTTCGCGTCTTTATTCCCAGATCGACAGCTTTGTGAGACGTTATAAAGCGATGGACTTCGGCAGTATGGATATCGCCGAGATGTTTGAGGACGGCATCAATATCATTAAGTCTAACCGGATTGCCATTCCTTCGGAGCTCACAATTCTATATCGCAGTATGCTGACGATTGAAGGAACGCTGGCTTTGATTTCACCCAGGGTGAATCTTCTGAAAATATTGACGGATTATCTGAAAAATGAATCCAAAAGGGAATTTGACCTGAAAAAGGAATTGCTGCATGACGGACGTCTGATTTATGCTTCGACAAAAAAAACGATGGAGATACCGGCTCAGATTTCGGATCTCTTAAGTCTTGCAAAAAATGGCGATATCATGGTCGGCGTACATTCCGCAAATCAGGAAGAACATACAGCGGCTATCCTGGCTGCTTCCTCGGATATTGCATTTTCAATTCTCATTCTCTCTTTTTATCTCCTCGCCGGCCTTACAGCCGGACTCACGCTTAAGCCGGAGGTCTGTGGCCTTCCGTGGCTTTCTTTTCTGGCACTGGCAGCAGGAAGCGTACTGCTTGCCATTTTCCTGATCCGTCTTTTCCGCAGGAAGAAAAAGACAGGATGAAGGATCATTTGCATTTCCCGCCTTGTGTGACTGCTCTCCGAATGTTATAATCTGAAAAGACGTTTGGAGATTATGATGAAAAATAAAAAAAACTTACTGGCCGTGCTGTTTCTTATCCTGGCTCTTATATTGTGCAGCTGCAGCTCTGGCTCTTCCGGCCTGCAGGATAAGGCAGACATTATTTTCAGGTTCTATCATTCTAAGGCCGGTGATGCAAAGATGCTCAACGACCATTACCTGCTGACTACGATCAATAGATCCCTGTACGGCATCGATATCCTGACCGGAAAAGTGAAAAAATACGATATTGCGGCTGACTGGCTTGATATTATCCCGTCGGAAGGAATTGTCGTCTATAGTAATGCTCAATTTGAACTGGGCATAGCCAGATTTGATGAAGATTCAAATCTCACAGACAATGAGATTATTTTTTCGAATGCGCATAAAGCGGATTATATGATTGACCCCGCGATCGTGAAGGTTGATGATAAGTACTATGTCAGCATGACTTTTGTGGACGGCAACCTGAATAATGGAGACAGCAGTAAGGAAGACGGGAAGTATACGATCCGTTTTTATGAGCTGACGGATTTAAAAAGCCTGACTTACATAAGTGATGTTGTCAGTGCGCAGAGAAATCTGGAAGATGTTAAAATCACTTATTCCGGCGGCAGGCTGTATCTTCTTTTTGAAAAAGAAGTTCTTGATATGGCGAACTCCGCGATCCAGCTGTCCGTCTCAGAAGATATGGGGAATTCATGGAATGCCCCTGTGACCCTGCTGGACAGTGTGGCTGACCAGGAACCGTCTGATTTTGATAAGACAGCGGATGGCTGGACGCTTTATTACAGCAGCGATATCGCAGCTCCGGGAAAGACCTATAACGGAGCTTCGCCGTATACCGCATCCTTTGATGAAAACCTGAATCTGATCAGTAAGGATGTAAAAATTGATCTTGATTCGCCGGTGGCCGGAGATGATGAAACGAAGCTGAAAGGCGGTGTACTTCTTTACAGCGTTAATACTTTCGGGAATGAAATATTCTATGTTTTTTCCGAGAACCACTTGTCAGATGATAATATCTGCGTTTCCAAAGTAATTCAATGAGAACCAGGGAAATTGTAAAGCAATGGAGCGATAAAGCAATAAAGCAATAAAACAATAAAGCAATAAAACAAAAAACAATAAAGCAATAAAGCAATAGAGCGATAGAGCGATGGAGCGATAGAGCAATAGAGCAATCTGAGGCATCATAGGTATCAAAGGAAATTTTTGATACCCAAAACATATAATTACCAGGAAACGGGAGAAGGGCAAAGACTATGAAGTCAAAGGATATCTTTATGCAGCTTCAGAACGGGAGCGATGTCAGGGGCTCCGCCATTGAAACAGACGCTGAGGAAAGAAATCTGACGCCGGAAATTGTCCGGGTCATTTCAGCGGCCTTTCTTGTCTGGCTTTCTGAACGTACAGGCAAGAATCCGTCGGATCTTAAGATCGGTGTAGGGCATGACAGCCGTCTGACGGCGGATGAACTGCTGGAAGGAGTTTTAAAGGGCACCGGATGCGCAGAAGCTTTCGATTGCGGCCTTGTTTCAACACCGGCTATGTTCCTGTCAACGGTGCTGCCCGATACGGACTTTGACGGTTCCGTAATGATTACGGCCAGCCACCTGCCGTTTAACAGAAACGGCCTGAAATTTTTCACAAAGGACGGCGGACTTGAAAAAAGTGAAATAACCGAGGTCCTTAAAAAGGCAGTTTCTCTTTCTGAAGATGGGGAAGATGAACGAAAAACAGCATCAAATATTAAAAAATTTGATCTGGTATCTTCTTACAGCAGGCATCTTATGGAAATCATCAAAAATGAAGTAAAGGCAGAGGACTTTGATCATCCGCTTGCCGGCCTGCATATCGTAGAGGATGCCGGGAATGGTGCGGCAGGATTTTTTGCCTCCGAAATCCTTGAGCCGCTTGGCGCAGATACGTCGGGAAGCGTTTTTCTTGATCCGGACGGACACTTTCCGAATCACATACCAAATCCTGAGAATCCGGAGGCGATGGCAGCCGTTACAGATGCCGTGCTGAAGTCGGGAGCGGATCTGGGCGTTATTTTTGATTGTGACGGAGACCGCGGAGCTGTTGTCTTTTCCGACGGAACAGAGGTTAACAGGAATGCGCTGATTGCTCTTATGGCTGCGATTGTGAAGGAGGGACATCCGGGGTCAACAGTTGTTACGGATTCTGTTACCTCCGATGAACTTACAGAATTCCTCGAAGGGGAGCTTGGCCTGGTTCATTTGAGATATAAACGCGGCTATAAAAACGTCATTGACAAGGGAATTGAATTAAATAAGGATGGAACCGATTGCGAGCTCGCCATAGAGACGTCGGGGCACGGAGCACTGAAAGAGAATTATTTTTCAGATGACGGTGCTTATATGTGCGTGAAGATTATATGTAAAATGGCAAAAATGAAACAGGAAGGCCGCAAGATCGAGGATCTTATCTCTTCCCTGAAAATGCCTGCGGAGTCAAAAGAAGTACGCTATCGCATCAGCGGTGAAGATTTTAAGGAGTATGCTGCAGGTGTCCTGAAGGACTTTGAGAATTTTGCATCGCAGGATGAACGGTTCCACGTAGTTGAACCGAACTTTGAAGGCGTCCGTGTTTCTTTTGACGATGATGAGGTTAAGGGATGGCTGCTTCTCCGCATGTCCCTGCATGATCCGGTCATGCCGATGAATGCGGAAGCTGAGAAAGAAGGCGGCGTCGGGATTATCCTCGGCAGGATACAGCCATTTATCAGCAGATACGAAAAACTTTCCTGAATAAAGACCCGTCGGCATTTTGCGCAGGTGTTCGTAAAACAGGTTTAGTCCAAAATTACAAATGGCAGGCATCTGTCAGGACGGGGCTGGAAAAACGAAAAGGAACTGTATTAGGCCGCAAGGCTTATACAGTTCCTTTTACGTTAGGATGAAAGCACCTTTCCAATATCCGAGTTTATCAAAAATGCTCGTTCTTTGATTACTTCCGGCACGGCGATATTCTGTGCGTTGATGCTTACAAAGCGTGCATCCGGATTCTCTGCACTCATCTTCCAGAAAGGAATCTTGATAATTCCGGGCGTATTGTAGCCCACCCCAAGCTCCAGATACAGTACACGGCCGGTCTGATGACTGCCGAGGAAATCCTCGTAGCGTTTTGCCGCCTTGTTCCAGCCCTCGTCCTGAACAAATTTGTTGTCGGATCGAAGGTTCATGGTCAGCGGCTTGCCGCAGTGCGGGCAATGAGGAATCAGCTCCGTTGGAATGCGCATATTTTCCTGCTGCTCCAGCATGGAGAGTACGGCTCCTTCATTGTCGATTGTTTCCTGGCAGCATGGCTGCGTACATTGAAACAGACCGTAATCCCCCTGCGTGTAGAAAAGCCGCCGCTTGTCGAACCCGGCCTTTTGAAAACAGTGATCCACATTGGTGGTGAGAACAAAATAATCCTTGTCCTTCACCAGCGCGAATAAGTTGTTGTAAACAGGCTTCGGCGCGTCCGTATAGCGGTTGATCCAGATACTGCGGCTCCAGAACGCCCAACGTTCTTCTGGCGTCTCATACGGATAAAAGCCGCCCGCGTACATATCGTGAAACCCGTATTTGGCTTCAAAATCTGAAAAGCTCTTTTTGAAACGAACACCGTCATACACGAATCCGGCGGAGGTTGAAAGGCCCGCGCCAGCACCGATCACAACGGCGTCCGCTGCCTCCAGTTCTTCTTTCAAACGCTGGGCATCAGCGTAGCAATTCCTGATAGATGTCATAGTCTTCATCCTTGAAAACATTAAAAATCACCTTGATTCCTGAGCGGTGCTCAGCAAGATACGCTTTTACTGTGCTGACCGCGATCTCTGCCGCGCGGCGATTGGGAAAATGAAAAATACCGGTGGAGATACAGCAAAAGACGATGCTTTTCAAATGGTAGTTTTCTGCAAACGTCAGGCATGAGCGATAGCAGGAGGCAAGCGTTTCCTCGTCCTTCGGCGTGACCGTGTCCTGCACGATGGGTCCGACGGTATGCAGCACATAGCGTGCGGGAAGGTTGAAGCCCGGTGTGATTTTAGCCTGTCCGGCCGGTTCCTCATGTCCCTGTGTGCGCATCTGCCCGGCGCAGGCCAGACGCAGCTGAACACCCGCAAAAGTGTGGATGCAATTGTCGATACAGGTGTGGTTCGGCACATAGCAGCCGGTCATACTGCTGTTGGCGGCATTGACGATGGCGTCAGCCGCCAGCCGGGTGATGTCGCCCCGCCAGAAGTAAAGTCCCGGCTGCACCGGCTGCAGATCGTCGAGCCGCACAATGCCCTTGTCAAGCGCGGTCTGGGCCAAATACTCATCCTGCACCTGCAAAAAATCTGTGCCCGCAGGCATCGGTGGCCGCACGTTCAGAAGCGCCCGCAGCAGGAGTTTCTGCTCCACGTCTGATTCCGGAATCGCCATGGAACGGTACTTCGCATTTTCATTCAGGAGGCAGCGAATGAGAAACTGCCTGCGCTCTTTTTGCTTTTTTCCTGAAGCGGTCATATTCTCCGCACTCCCATCATGACAAATTCCAGACTTCGATGCCGGAGACGTCGTCGAACTTTCGCGCGATCGCTTTTTCAGCCGAAGTCAGCACGATCTCTCCGGTATAGCCGATCCGTGCCTCTGTCAGATGTCCGGCGGTCACAGCGATCTCGCCGCTTTCCCTGCGCTGGGAGAAGACGGCGTGACTGTGCAGAAACGGCTGCCCGTTTTTGTCGCAGGAGATGTTGCCCGTCAGAGAAACCATCTCGATCATCCCGGCAATCCTGTGGTCGATGAAGTCTGATTTTTCGGGGAGGTAGGTCGAGAGCACGGCGGAATCGCAGGCGCCGATCCCTGTGAAAAAGCCGCCGCCTATTTGTTCTTTCCGGCAGACCGCACGGATCGTATCCAGGACGTTTTCGCCCTTGTCGATGCGAATATAAAAGACATTTTGTTCTTTCCTGTAGTCCATGTCAGTCGTGCTCTCTCGTTTCTTCCACAATCAGGCTTCGGCCCGCTTTTCTCGGCTTAACGGCCGGGTACTTGCCGCTGCAATAACCCAGCAGCACGAAGCAGCGCGCAATCATGGTGTCCGGAATCTGCCACTGGCGCAGAAGCGCTTTGCCAAATTCATTGTCGAAGGTTTCTTCCCCGCGGGCGATGATGCAGGAGGCAATCCCAAGCGCGTGCGCTTCCAATACCATATTCTCGGCGCAGCAGAAGGCATCGGGAATGCTGTACAGAAAGTCCGTCGGTCCAAAGATCGCACATACGGTGGGCGCACCGTAGAATCCGCTTTTCATGCTGGGGTCGTCGATCACGCTGGGCTGCTCTGCGGATACAAAGCTTCCCGCGAGAGTTGCCCGATTGAAATGGGCGAGATTCAGCCTACCGAGCTTCTCGGAAAGCACCGGATTACGGACCGCCACAATCCTGCTGCGCTGTCCGCCGCCCGCATTAGGCGCGTACAGTCCAGCTTCCACAATTCGCTCAAGAGCCTCACGAGGAATTTGCTTCTCCAGATACTTGCGGATGGAACGGCGCTCTTTCATGAGTTCCAGCAAATCATTCATCTTATAACCTCCTGATGGACTTTACCGGGCAGTTCTCCGCGCAGCGGCCGCAGTGCAGGCAATGCTCCGCTTCAATTCGGTACGGCGTCCCTTCTGCGATGGCTCGCTGCGGGCAGCCCGCCGCGCAGATTCCGCAGCCGACACAGGCGTCGGTGATCTCATAGCCTTTGGGGCTGATCGCTCCAGCTCCCAGCATGTAGCTCTCGCGGAAGATGGGATTTACCCCGAGGTTGAAGTACGCAATCTCCATGTCGCGGATGCAGAACACCATGCCGATGTCCCGGGTCTCACCGGGGTAGACGTTGGCAAGAAAAGGTTGCTTCGCAAAGATTGCATCAATCCATTTTTTCTGGTCGTCTGCCGGGGTTGCTTTACCGGAAAGGCGAATCATTTCTTTATACCTGGTGTAGCCGAGCACCTGTACTCTGCCGTCCGAAAGGAGTTCCCGACAGAAGTTTTTGCCCCGCGCGGTGAAAAAGTACAGGACATTCGGCTCGTAATGGATGGCGCTGATATTGCGCACCTGCGGCGCGCCATGCTCGTCCACCGTGGCGAAAGCGAGGACGCCCACATAGCTAAGTTTTTTGAGACAAGTCTCCGCATCCATTATTTGATCTCCTTCCAGCACTGCGGGTCGGGCGCATACATGTCGCCGTGATACCCGGCCGCCACCGCGGGGCAGCCGCGGCAGAATCGCAGCAGCTCGCATTTAGCGCACTTTTCGAACTTTTCGTAGACGCGGTAAGCGTCCATCTTCGGTCCGGTGAACAGATCGTACAGATCATCCGTCAGGGCGTTTCCGACCTTGCTCTCCATTCGCCGGCAGGCATAAACCGCACCGTCTGAGAGAATCGTGAAGTGGCAGTTTCCGCAGTTACAGCCGTCATAAACATATCCGTCATCGGGGCAGTCATTGGGATCAAACAGACCCTTCTCGTACTGAAAAAGCGTCCACAGATGATCTTTGAGGTTGAAGGTCGTGCCGCTGTCCTTGTACTGCTGGAACTTCTCCCAGCATTCGTTCATCATCCAGTGATACTCCTCCGGGCTGCAGCAGGTATCGCGGCTTTCCCGATCGGGACAGTAACGGGCAAAGGCGAAGATGTCCACATGATTTGCGACCACAACGTCCACCAGCGCGGGAACCTCCCGATAGTTCCAGCGGGAGACGGTGGTCATCACCGCCACGTCGATGCCGGCGTCCCGCAGCAACGGAATGACGGCCAGCGTCTCGTCGAAGGAGCCGGGGCGGCGGATGCGGTCGTGGGTCTCCCGCAGACCGTCCAGCGAGAGCTGGTATTTTCGGCAGCCGAAGTCCTTCAGGCGGCGGCACACCTCCCGCGTCAGATGAAACGGGTTTCCCAGTACAGCGAAAGGAATACTTTCGGCTTTCAGCATTTGGGCCAGCTGCCAGAATTTCGGGTGCAGGATCGGGTCGCCGCCGGTGATATAGAGATACGGCAGACGATTTGCCTTTTTACAAAAAGTCTGAATATTTTGGAGGACGGTTTTCATCTCATCCGTATTCATTTCCTTAAATTTTGCGTGGCTGCCCAGAGCGTAGATATAGCAGTGCTTGCACCGCTGATCACACTCCTCTGTGATGTGCCACTGAAAAGCAAAGTATTCCATGAGTTGAGTTCCTTTCAAATTCAAATCGGGAGGGAAAGAAAAGGGCCCTGCGGCAAAACCGTCAGGGCCCTCAGACGACCTTATTTCTTGTCGCCGGTGCCGCAGG
>DCDB01000277.1 GCA_002316215.1 Lachnospiraceae bacterium UBA1066
ACCTTGTCGAGCACCCGGAAGGTGCCTCCATAGACATTGCTGGAAATAAGGATGCGGTCGCCTGTCTGAAAAAGACTTAACACCGCAGTAATCGCAGCCATACCCGACCCGAAAGCAAAACCTGCTTTGCCATGTTCCAGGTCCGCAATCAGTTTCTCCAGAGACGCACGGGTAGGGTTGCCGGTCCTGGAATATTCCCAGCCCTTATTGACTCCCAGTGTTTCCTGTTCATATGTCGAGGTCTGGTAAATCGGCACATTGACCGCTCCGGTCAGTCTGTCTCCGTAGATTCCTCCGTGGATCAGTTTCGTTTCAATATCCCTGTACTCCGCCATTTACATTTCCTCCTGGTATTTTTCTGTGAAAATGCATAAAAATACTCCGCCTGCCGATTCTTTCTGTCACATACAGAAAAAACATCGCAATTCAGGCGGAGCCCCATGATAAACAAAGTTCCTTACAGGTATTGTGACGATTTCTCCCGTCTGAATTCAGAAGAACAACAGAAACAATTGAAATTAAGAATGATTGCTGTCATGTACTTATTCTCTCCCTGCAGATTCAATATATATTATTCATATCATTTTTATATGTTATTATGGCAATCCTGTTTTGTCAACACAATACATTATCAGAAAGCAATACGAAAAAACTATCACTCAATATAGGAAATAGCTATTAACCCGCTTTTATAACAGCTCATCCAAAATTTCACATGCATAGGCCGTCAGGGCAGCGCAGCCTTTTGTCAGGTTCTCATCCTTGATTCTCTGCATATCTTCCGGGAACTTTGCACCGATGATCTCGCTGCAGATAACTGTTCCATATTTTTCCTTGAAACGTTTTTCAAGGCAGCTCACAAGGCACTCTGCTGCCGGATTCTTACAAAAGATTTTGAATGGAATTCTGCGGAGCACAAAAAGAACTGTGAAAAGCTTGTACAGGACGCGGCGGAAATCGCAGAAACCATTATCCGGGAAGATCTCCGTGAATATCTTCCTGCGAAAGATTCAAGAAAACCTGAAATAAAGAAAAAATATATTGATAATCCGGATAAAATAAGGATATGAAAATGACAAACTCTAAAATCATGCAGCGTGTACCGCAGATCAGGACTTATACGGAGAATCCTGTCTTCTGCGCATCGCTGGGAATACCGCTCGGCGCACATATCGATTATCATTTTCTGGCAAACGGTGAGCACAACTGCATCCTGGATTTTTTCATCCGGTGAACGGCAGACATCTCGCCCTTCGTTTCAATTTCAAAGAACAGCTTGGCCGTACCGGACAGATCCGGTACGAGTACAACGTGCTGAAAATGCTTTTTCCCTGCAGGCATACACCGGAACCTCTCTTCTGTGATGACAGCCGGCAGTATTTCCCCTATGATTTGCTTGTCATGGAATTCCTGGACGGGCGAAAGCTCGACTACGGCCGTGACCTGCATCAGGCTGCGGAATGTCTGGCTGACATTCACAGCGCCGAGATAGAAAACCCGGCGTCTCTTGAGCAGTCTGAACACCCTCTTTCAGACATGCTGACGGAATGCCGGAAAATGTTTGCATTTTACTGTTCATCCGCAGGGGCTTTCGCCGGAACCATCAGAAAAATCGAATCATTGCTTGCGCTTGGCGAAAAACTGATTTCGGATGAATCAGAAGAAATCTCACACCGCTGCTGCATAAATACCGAGCTGAACAGCGGTAATTTCATTGTCGGAGACAGTAAAACATATTTGATTGACTGGGAAAAACCAGTTCTCGGAGATCCCTCTCAGGATCTCGGACATTTTCTGACACCGACGACAACTTTCTGGAAATCAGATAGCAGACTTTCAAATGAAACTATGGATGACTTCATCGAAGACTATATCTGCGCCGTCGACGGACGTTTCGATACCTCATCCATTCGCCGCAGGTCTCATATTTTCATTCCGCTTACATGTCTGCGGGGAATCACCTGGTGCGCAATGGCCTCTGCCGGTTATGAAAACCGGGATTTCAAAGCACGCGATTCTTATACGGAGCAAAAAATCAAAGCTTACCTGACAGATGAATTTATTGAAAGCACCGAAGATTATCTGAGACACTTCATCAACCCATAGAAGTCCATAACCCTATCGACTGTAAAGAAGGTATCTTATACCATTCAGCCTGAAATCACAGATTGGTTTCTAGAACTTTGTAATTCATCTTAAACATATCATATATAACTATTTTTTACACGAATTTACATCTGCTTTTTGTTTTCATTAAGAAATAGCAAGTTTTCGTGTCATTAACCATCCCTATTTTGTACCCATTTTCAGTTAAGTTTCATCTCTTTCGTACTCAGTCAGACAAGCCTCCGCCTGCTCTAAGCTTTCTTCTCCAAAAACTCGATAGCCAGCGTTTCGCAAATATTCCACAGCAAGTCCCTGCCCAGATATTTTTGTATCTGTAAAGGTTCCATCATAAATGAATCTGCTTCCACAGGATGGACTGTCCTGCTTCATGACGGCAAAAATAATATCATTCTCTTTTGCCAGTCGAAGTGCCTCACGGGCACCTTTTATATATTCAGCCGTTACATCTTTCCCTGACCCTGTAAGCACTTTTCCATCGACTCTTTGGGAATCAGGTCTGGGAACAGGAAGTCCACCAAACACTTCCGGACATACAGGAATAAGCCTGCCCTCCTTTTTCCATTTCAGAAAGATCGGGTTTGTCTCTGTTGTATCACCGCCATCGTAGCGTACCGTTTTCCCTCCGTAAAGACATTGACTGACTAATATTTTTCTCATCTTCATCATGCTTTCTACCTGCTTTCAATAGGATTTGAAGTTTCATCTAGGACCATACTTTCAAAGGGTTTCATCCGGAAAATCTTTCCATCATCTAGCCTATAAACAGCATCACAGCTATCAAGATTCTCGTTATCATGCGTAGCTAATATGATGATTTTTCCGTCTTTAACGAGCTTACGGAAAAGATTTATCAGCAAGACGCTGTTTTCCCTATCCAGATCATTTGTTGGCTCATCCGCCAAAATAATATCCGGATCCCGATATAGAGCCCGGGCTATGGCCACTCGACGCTTTTCCCCACCCGACAAGACATCCGGATATTCACCGGCAAGCTTTGCAATTCCCACCATTTCCAAAACTTCCCGTGCTCGATTTTCCCCAGTATTTTTTCTGTCATTATGCTGCACAAAACTATCCGATATAGCTGTGTTTTCTATCACTGTCAAGTTTGCCAGTACTTCTATCCCCTGAGGAATATATCCTATCCGGTTCCGATGAAAAATTGCAAGTTTGGTTTCAGAGAATCCTCCGATATCGTCACCATCCAGTTGGATCAATCCGCCACTTGGCTTTAAAAATCCTCCGATAATTCCCAAAAGTGTACTCTTTCCACTCCCTGATATTCCTGTAATTCCAATTAACTCTCCAGACTGCACAGCAAAATTCACATTTTTTAATACAAATGTCTGTTCTCTTCCTTTTTTTTGGTTATGTGGCGAGCATTCATACTGTTTGATGAGATGATTAATCTGCAGTTCCATCTGTCTTTCTCCTTTGTCTTATTCCTGGTGGATCAGCAGATAAATATCCACCTTGCCGGCTTTCTTTGCAGAGCCACATACAGCCAAGCAGCAGGTCATAAACGTGCTTAAAAGAGCACATGCCAGAATTGCAAAAATCATTTCAATCTTCGGTAAAAGAAATGGAAGATGGATAGTATGCGCAATCAGCCCTGAGAAAGGAAAGATTGCCAGAGCGGCAATCGTGATACCAACCCCCACTCCAAGTAAGGAAATAATAGCTGCTTCCGTAAGCACCAGTTCCCTGACCTGTCTACGTGAAGCTCCCATCATTCGCAAAACTGCATACTCCCTTCTTCTTTCTCTCACAGAGAGCCGGAATATAACTGCAAGTATTACAACTGCAGATAGAAACAGCACCCCTTCCAACAAGATAATCATCTTTGCAAATACGCCAAGACTGTCAGCGACATCTATAAGCATACTCTTCTCTTCGACCAGTTGCAGTCCGTCAATCTGACGCCTGATGTTTGTTTTAACTTCATCCACCGTGTAACCGTCTTTCAATCGAATCATAACACTTGAAATCGAACAATCAGGATTCACTGATTCCGTAAATGAAAACCCTTTTTCCTGGGCAGCTTTAAAAATATGCCTAATGGTATCTATATCCGCATATACAGATTGATCCATACAGGTTCCTGTCTCTTCCAGTTTCGCTGCAACAGGGAATGATTGACCATAAAAGGTCAGGGTATTGTCATATTTCAGTGGAATATCGCTGCCAACTATCAAATTTCCTTTTCCGGGCGTATCATCGCTATATGTCTGAGCTATCCATGGGATGACGGAAAAATCAGTATTCGGATCAAATCCTATGAACTGAACGGTGATATCACAGCATCCCATATTTGATGATGTAAGGTAAAATTGCGGTGATACAGCTTTGACTCCATCCACCTTGGACAACTGTTCCACCACATTTTGATTCATATAAAAATAACCCGTCTGCCCCTGAATCAGCATTCCCTCTGCCTCTGTTTTGCATTCCAAGGGAACCGCCATAATATCTGCACCAAAACGTGCTTTCAGACTGTTCAACCCGTTTTGTATAGCTGCATCTAAAATTAATCCGCTAAAACACGCAAATGCCATGACCGCCACAATGAGAACCAGACCGGTCGTTCGTCCTTTCTTCTGCATTAGATTCAACCATGCAAGGTTTCGAACTTTTTTATACATGTTCTTTCCTCTCCAGAAAGACAGTTGCTATACTCCCTGCGGCACCAAGAATTCCTAGTACCAGTAAAACAGGAAAACTTACCAGACGACATTGCATTTGGGCATTGTCACATACCGGAAAAAGTGCAGTAACTGTTACGATCTCCAAAACCGACGCAAGCAGATATGCCAACACAAGCCCTCTACGTACACCTTCGGATTTTACGAATATAGCCATGAGTCCCAGCAGTGCAAGCAATGCCCCTATCCCAAGAGCTCCTTTTGCCGTATAATAACAATTAGAAGCCATACCATCTATCTGCTTGCACACTTTCGCAAAAGTAAAGGGAGCAATGGCTATGATTGAGCCGATCAATGTCAGAAAAGCGCATGTGATGTAAAAATGTTTTCTATTTTTCATTTACTGTCTCCTCTTCCTCTCAGATCATT
Source organism: Lachnospiraceae bacterium UBA1066 (assembly GCA_002316215.1). GTDB lineage: Bacteria > Bacillota > Clostridia > Lachnospirales > Lachnospiraceae > Chordicoccus. The sequence goes on from DCDB01000277.1 coordinate 5,199, forward strand.
GCAAGAGCCTGATCCAGATCTGCAATCAGATCCTCTATGTCCTCTATTCCCACTGACACTCGTATCGTATCCGGATAAATGCCTGCATCTGCCTGCTGTTCCAAAGTCAATCCAAAGTGCGTCGCTACCGCCGGATAAACAATCAGCGACTTGCTGTCGCCCACATTGACCATCTGGTCAAACAGATGTACATTGTCCAATACTGTGACTGCCGCCGCTTTTCCGCCGCGGACACGGAATGAAAGCATTCCGGTCAAGCCTTTTGGAAAGTACTTCTCCGCAAGTGCGTGATACGGATTATTCTCAAGTACAGGACTGCTCACTTCACGAATCTTCGGATGTTTGCTTAAATAGATAGCAATAGCCCTGGCATTGTATGCATGCCGTTCCATGCGCAGTGAAAGCGTTTCGATTCCTTGCAGGATATAGAACGCAGACTGGGCTGAAAGATGTGCTCCGAACAGACTCAATGACCGCTGATAAAGTCTCAGTGTGAACAGCTGACTGCTAAGTATCTCCTCCGGAATGTTCTTGGTACCGTTCTTCCTGAACTTATCAAACTGTGGAAAACGTCCGTTATTCCAATTAAAGTCACCCTTTTCCACGGCAAGACCTGCCACCGTTGTACCATGGCCTCCTAAATACTTGGTAGCAGAATACACGACAATATCTGCTCCAAACTCAAACGGTCGAAAAAGATAAGGCGTAGCAAATGTGTTATCTACTACCAGCGGAACGCCGTGCTGGTGAGCAATTCTGGCTAATTCTTTAAAATCAATGATATTGATAAGCGGATTTCCCAGGCTCTCAATGTAGACTGCTCTGGTCTTATCATTTATCAGCGCCTCAAATGCGGAAATGTCGTCAGGATCCTGAACAATTCTGCCCGTTATGCCCATGGAAGGCATGATATCGCAAATCAAGGTAACCGATTCACCGTACATGGTAGGTACCGTAATAATCTCGTCTCCCGCCTCTGCCAGGTTCATAAGCACAGCAAAAATCGCCCCCATGCCAGATGCAAACGACAGTGCTGCCGTACCGCCTTCCAAGGATGCAATACGTTCCTCCAGAACTTTATTTGTGGGATTTGAGCATCTGGAATAGGAAAAGCCCTGCTCCTCCCTGAAAGTAAGACGCTCACATCTGGCAAAATCTCCAAACTCAAAAGCGGCAGACTGGTAAATTGGCACCTGCTTGGCCCAACGATTATCCTGCGGATGATATCCTGCATGAAGCTGACGCGTAGTAAAACCTAATTTTTCATTTTGATAAGCATCATAAGACATGATTGATCCAACTCCTATCTTAAATTAATGGCTCTTGATTTCCTGCTGTTCCTCATCAAATTTCCTCAGCGTAGGGAACTTATGCTCTTCAAGCATAAGCGCTTTCCCCGGACACGAATTGACGCAAAGACCACACCCGATACATTTGGACCTGTCCACATGAAGTCCAGCTTCTTCCATCTGAAATACTTCCTTCCAGCATCGTTTTTCGCAAAGACCGCAGTGAAGACATCTATCAGAAAAAAAACGAATGATATGATGAGACTTCGGCCAGCTGCCGCCGCTGCCGATGATTTTTCTGCCCCTGGAAAGATAGCAGCAATCGCCGCAGCAGTTACAGATTGTGTTTCCTTGAAATGTATGCATAAGTCCCGCACGGTCAAACTCAATCTCTTTTCTTCTGGCCTCCTCTTTTGTCAGACAGACAGAAATTCCTCTGTCAGCATAGGTATTGATTCCTCCTCGATAAGTAACACAGGTCAGTCTTGGTTTTCCGCAGTCGCCAGCAAACGATCTGCAGTCGCATGGATTCAGGAATATCGGTCCGTCATGCCGCTCAATCAGCTCCAGAGTTTCATCCAGAGTCAGTACTTCATCTTCCGATGGTGCATAACCAGTTCTTGCTGCTTTCGGGTCGAAAGACCGGTGGAAATAGCAATCGTCTATCTCCATCCTCTCTTCTTTTTTAAATCTGGAAATATAGTCGTCGTATTCCCGAACCACATATACATCCATAAAAACCGCGTAACCGGACAGCCGATAGCTTTTTCTGGTATCATCCGTCAGACTGATGAAGCCCCGCTGATACTCCTGTTTTAAAAACTCCTCAGGGCACTGCTCCTTCCCAAAAGATTCTTTGATTCCAAGTGCGAAATGAATCTCCCTGTCAGTGAACAGACGCGGTATAAATTTATTCATTTTATCAGGAACCGAATAGGTGATGGAAAACTGTTTTCTTTCTTCTGCTGTAAGAGCTGTCATATATTTATGCATACGATTCGAATCCTATACCGCATGCTTCTCCTTTCTTCCTGTATATGATTTTTAGATTACATATTCAGGCTGCGGCTTTGCACTGGCCAACTCAAACTTTTCCAGCAGTTCCCGCCTGAGTTCCAGGAATTCCACTCCTCCGCGTTGTCTGGGCTTGGGGATTTTTACAGTAATGATTTCGGATATCCGTCCGGGCCGCGGTGTCATGATTACAATCCTGTCAGAAAGATAAATTGCTTCGTCCACATCGTGCGTTACAAGAATCATGGTAGTCCGGCTGATTTTCTGAAGTTCGCGCAATTTATCCTGCAATGCGGCACGCGTAAAGGAATCCAATGCACCCATTGGTTCATCCAGTAACAAGATTTCAGGTGCATTGATAAGTCCCCGGGCAATAGCGACTCGCTGCGCCATGCCTCCGCTGATCTGATGCGGAAAAGCTTTTTCAAATCCGGTCAAACCAGTCATATTGATAAATTGCTGTACTTTTTCCTTGTTCCTGCGATAGATATGTCTTGCCTTCAATCCGGCTGCGATATTATCCTCCACCGTAAGCCAGTCAAAGAGCGCTCCCTGCTGGAAAACAAAGCCTCGCTTCGGATCGGTTCCCGTTATTTCACTTCCCTCCAAGTAAATATGCCCTGCCTGAGGTTTATCTAACCCCGCAATAAGACGAAGAGTGGTTGTTTTTCCACATCCGGATGCCCCGATCAAGCTGACAAATTCTCCCCTGAAAACTTCAAGATTGATATTTTGCAACGCTTCAATCTCATTTTCATCATCCTGATACGTTCTGCAAATATGCGAAAGCTGAAGAAATCCTGAATTTTCAGACATTTATGTGATTCTCCTCGCTGATCATTTTTACTGCTTGTTCCAAAAAGATATTCTATTCTGCAATTTACTTCAAAAGTCCCCTCTGCCACCTGAGTGCTCTCAGCTCAACCGCATGAAGCAGCACCGTTATAAAACTGAATAAAATTGCCATGACCAGAATCGCCGCAAATACTTTGTAATAGGCACTCCACACCTGAGAAAGATTGATGTAGTATCCCAGTCCTCCTGGCTGTCCCATCATCTCTGCCATCACGAGTGTTGTGAAGGCAAATGCGTTTGAAGTCCCAAAACCAGAAAATATTTCCGGTAATGCATGAGGCACTGCAACATGAAACACCAAGTATGAGTTTCCGCCTCCCAGTATTCGTGCAGCTTCAAAAAGCTGTTTTGGTGTACTTTTGATCCCCATAGCTGTAAGCGAAGCAACCGGAAACCAGACACAGATTACTATTAAGAACACCGCCGCTGAAAACGGAGTTGGAAACAATGTCAGGGCAAACGGCATCCAAGCCACAGCCGGAATAATACCTGTCATATGTAGAACTGGATGAACCCAATAATATACTGTTGGAAACCATCCAATCAGAATTCCGGTTCCGATTCCTACCGTTGTACCAATAAAAAAACCAACGGCGTATAAACGCAGCGAATACAAGGTGTTTTGGAAAATAAACGGTCCTTCCTCTAAAAAAGCACCGAGTATCTGTGCCGGCCCGGGGAAAAAAGGCTGTGTGAATATTTGCAGCTTTGTTCCCCCGATATCCCAGATCAGCAATACAATACCGAGTACAAATCGAAAGGCAGCCATGTGAGCATAATGTTTCCGGTTTTTTTCATTTTTCCCACTTATGATGCCATCCAGCAGAAAGCAAATCATCAATGCCAGCAGTACTATCCGATAATTATCATTAATGTCAAAATGAAGTCCGCCTATCCGGTATACAGCTATTTCCACAGCTGCTTTCTGTGGTATGAAATAATTACCCAGTAAAGCCAGAAGGAAACCAAATATCGTAAGAATTATCTTTTTCCAATATTTTCCAATTTTATCTTCCTGATCCTCTTTGGCAGAGATCTTCTCTTTCTCAATCTCATTTTGAATACAAAAGTCGGCTTGTCCACTGGATGGATTGCATTTGATGTCTTTTTTCATTTTCCCATCTCTTTCCATTCTGTTGCGTTAAAGCGCTGTCTGTTTCTGTTCTGCCCTGCAATGTATAGATTCATTCACCCAGATCAACAGCCTGATAGTAATCAGACACAAACTGTCCAGAGTCCTTTTTAAGAAGTCCGATAGACTGAAGCCAGCCCGCATAGTAGGTAATATCTCCCTTGACATCATGTTTTCCAGTTCCGAGTTCCGCATATCCGTAATTGATAAGCATTTGCCTGGCCAACTCTGTATCATCAATTTCAGCGTATTTCTTTTCTGCAATAATTTGAACCGCTTCATCAGGATTCTGACCAATCCAAAGTTCTGCCTTATGAAGTGCCCTGATGACTGCCGCAATTTCATCCGGTTTTTCTTTCAGAACCTTATCAGAAGCAAACAGGAAACAGCAGGCCCTGCCGGCAAAATCGTCATTTACAGCGTTATCCAAAAGTACTTTTGCCTCACCGGATTTCTGCGCTTTCGGTCCGTACGGATCCCATACGGCAGCTGCATCCACTTCCCCTGATTTAAGGGCCTGAAGTTCAAGGTTTCCATCACTATAGGCTACAACACTTACATCACCTGCACTTGCATCCACACTGAGTCCTTCCTTGCTGATCCAAAGACCCAAAACCTGATAAGGCGTACCGCCAATGCTATTGACCGCTATCTTTTTACCTTTCAAATCTGCGGCCTTATTTATGCTATCGTCATCGGATCGAGCAATAATATCTATGCAGCCAAGATTTACAGCATCAACAACACTGGCTTTAACATTCTGCTCCATAGACTGGAAATACTGAAAATCGCCATAGGAAACGGCCATTGTCCCATTGTTGAGTCCCGTCTTGCTGGTCTCATTGGTCGAGGAAATCATATTTGCTTCCACGCCCTCCTGGATAAAAAAACCTTTCTCATATGCAATCCAAAATGCTGCACTGCAAAGGGATCCATTCAATGCCGGTATGTCCACTTTATATTTGCCTGATGTCTGGTTTTGGCTATCACTTTCGGTGATTAATCCTGTTGAAGCATTTGCGTTATCTGTTCCCGCGTTACATGCAGAAAGCAGAAAAGAACATCCTAACACGGCAATCAAAATGAATATCTGTATCCTTTTTCTCATGATTAAAACTCCTTTTCTGGAATATGCCTACGATTGTCATCCTCGGCGGAATAGCGTCATTCTACCAAATGTCTTTTTCAGTGGATAATACAAATAAACTATGTCTTGCAATTCAAAAATTCTATAATAGAATGCTATGGTTTTCCTATGTCCCCCTGATGTGTTATTTCCTGTTGGTAAACAATTCTTTTTCCATTTCCTTTATTTTTCAAAAATAGATATTTTCGAACCATACCTTTGCACATAAAAAACCAGGTCACCCTTTATTGGTTTCCTAACTTTTTTAGCATTCAGTTCCGGAAACAACGCATTGTTGACTAGTTTGGTGCAAGCGCAAACAAGCGTGATTTCAGAGTTTTAAGCGGAATGCAATTTTGCTCGAATCATTATATATGTGCGGGTTTTCGTATGTATAATCCTCCATTTGCATTCAGTCTGTTTCCGGTTCCTTTTAAGGACCAGAAACACTTTTTCACGGCTTCATTTGTCTCAAACCCGTGTCGACTTCGAAATTAGTCTTATTCAATACTTCACCGATCCCACCAAACACCTAGGCGTGTTAGTTATTCTGGAGAATGCTCCACTAATCTGATGACATCCTGAAGCCCTACTGTCCGTTGATCAGAAGCATAGCGTCGTCGTTCTTACTCACAAAAGCATCCAGATAATCTGCCCCTGTCGCGACGCCAAGCCAGAAAGTGCTTCTGCCATGCAAACGTTGATTAAATATCCTTCATTCGATTTTGACACACATTTTATTTCATTCTGATGTTCCCGTTTTCAGCCACATATATTATAATGAGCCAAAGGAGATTCTTATGAATATCGGAGAAAAAATAAGAGCCAGGCGCGAAGCCCTTGGCATGACACAGGATGAGCTTGCTCACCTTATGGGATATCAGTACCGTTCTTCCGTGAATAAGCTTGAAAATTCCAAAGAAGTCTCTCTGAAGAGAGTCCGTAAAGCAGCCGATGCGCTCGGCTGCTCTCCGTCGTCCCTTCTTAATCTGGAGCAGTCATCTCCTACCCCGTCCGTCAACCGTAAGGCTGAAAAGATCGGTCTGGAGATCATGGCAAATGATGACCTGATGCGCCTATATACGGCAGGCCGCTCTGCTGATACCAAGGATATCGCCATGGCTTATACCGTACTGATGGCTCTGAAAAGAAAAGATAAAAAACAGCCATGATGCCAGGCTCCTAAATTGCACCCATACCAGAATCGTGGTTCAGCAGCTTCCTCTCCAGTTCATCCCAGTCATATTCCCGCTGCTCGAAATTATTGAACCGGTTGACAGGCCTGTTCTTCTTTTTTCTGGCTTTCTCCATCTCTTCTCCGCACCATGCCGATATCTTCGCCTCATTCAGGCAGTGATGGTATGGATGGTCCAGGATCTTCGTGATGACCTTGTCGACGGTCTCCTTTGGGTATTTCGTGATCAGAGATTCATATTCCCCGACCGTCAGTATCTCGTTTTCAAGTTTGAACTTGCACTGCTTCGAAGCATTATCTTTCATCGGTTCCGCTCCCTCCTTTCCCTGAATGTCAGCAGCATCACTGTCCTTCATTTCAAGAGCCGCTGCCTTTTTCCTTTCCCGGAATTCCCTTACACGTTCCGCCTCGGTGCTGGACTTCCCGATATATTTCTGGATGTCATTCATGAAGATTGCACCTCCGTCCAGCACCTCGATGAGTCCCAGCTCCTTGAATATCCTGACTGCCTTTTCGATATCGCCCACAGAATGCCTTGTCACGGCGGCAAGGAACTGCGGATTGAAAGGAATCTTCTCGTTCACGGCCAGCATCCCATTGAACTGCAGGCTGCGCAGGTACATCTTCAGGAGGATGTTGGAATATTTGTATCCGTCCGGCATATTTTCAAGAATGATCATCTCATTGCTGTCGAAGAAATTCTCTTTGAGCTTCAGATAATAATATTTCCTGTTGTCCGCCATAAGCCGCCTGCCTCAGATCAATCTTCCCTTATTCTTCCAGCTTTCCCATCCGCTTTCACGGCCCGCGTCATACTGGGGAAGGCTCCTGATTGCGGCCTGCTGCGCCTTGATTTCCTTCTCCCGGAACTTCTCCAGTTCTTCCGTATCGAAAAGAATGCGGCTCCTGGATCTGTTGGGCATCATCTTGAAGGCGCATTTCTGCCCGGGCGTGGTGTAGACGCGCTGGAGATAGGTCTTAGAGTAGCCAAGCTTGATCAGTTCCTTCCTATTCATGATTCTCTTCGGGTATTCCATTGTCTTTTTCCTCCTTGTCTGTCTGTTTTGTTTCCGCATATCTGCTTTCATAGATCCGGCAGAGATGCTTCAGGGCTTTATCGAGTCTCTTTACGATCAGGTTGATGGATCTTCCGTCTGCCGCGCTTCTTAAAGATTCCTTCTGCAGGTAGACCCTGTACAGTGCGCTGAATTCCTCACACGGGAGATCGGTAAGGCAGAGGCTGATCCTTTTGAGCTCACGTCCTTCCTCTTCCAGCTCTGCCTTTCTTTTCTTCATGGCCGCCGCACGTTCCTTATGCAGTTCCATGTCATCTGCCTCCGCTGGAATAATCCATCCTTTTTCCCGCCCTTTCGAAGTCTTCTTCCGGGCATTCAGGATCTCTTCCATTTCCTTTTCCTCATTCCGGATTTCCGCATCGATCATCTTTCCTGCTTCCCGGACCTGTATTTCCGTCTCTTCCCTGTATTTCAGATATCTTTTGGCTTTTTCTTCTGTCATTGATGTCTCCAATCAGGTACTGCGTCCCGGATCCAGAATCCCGCTGTCGACGAGCCTTTCCAGGTTCCGCTTCCAGATTCTGAATCCTTCCTCCGTCATGAGTCCGCAGACTTTTTCCTGCTTCGCATTGTTCAGGCATCGCGCGATGGCGTAAAGCTGCGGACATCGTATCCTGCCGACATCGATCGGATAATCTCCTGCATCCGCCGCCAGGATGACATAGAGGACTTCTGTCCATAAGGATGGATGCTTCATTTTCCCCGCCAGGTCTTCCGGCGGCATCTGCAGAGCGGCAGCAAGGTTTTTCATATTCTCCGGTTTCGGCAGTCTTCTCCCCTGCTCATACTTACAGATTGATTCAACAGCCAGCCCTGATTTCTCAGCCAGCTCCTTCTGCGTCATGCCGGCGTTCTGCCGGAAATGTCGCAGACGTCCGCCGAATTCCTTCCTGTCAATGCTTGTCTCACTGCCCATCGCATTGCCTCCATTCCTGCTGATCATCGTTCTCTCCATTCCGGACATGTTTCCCGTTTTTCAGGACATTGCCCCATCTGTCACGAATCCGTACCTCCTGCCAGTCGCCTCCGAGTCTTGCCTGGAAAATGGTATCCCCGCAGACGATCGGCAGCTTGTTGACAGCCGTGTTGTAATTCCCGATTGCTCCCCTCATCTTCACGAGAAAAAAATACGGGTATTCCCTCACAAAGGATGCATATTCCCAGCCGCCGTCCGTATCCATCCGGACAGCCATCCCTTTCCTCAGTCCTCTTCGCATCGGCATTCCTCCTCAAACCGGATGAGATCCTTCATCCTGCTGCTGATATGGATTCCTTCAGTCCCAAACCCTGCCCCGATCTCCTGCAGTTGTGGATTGAAGAAGCGGACCGGAAGATCGAGGGAGATGGAATTCATGACCTGGCATTCCATGCTCTTTGTCGTATCGCATCCGATCACCCAGGCTTCATCGCTGTCCAGCATCATCTCGATTTCCAGATCATCCATGAGTTCACGGTCATCCATGGTACTGAGGTCCAGGTACTTCCCGCAGAAAAGATACGGGGAGATCGGCAGCATGCCGCTCCTGATGAGACTGTTGCAATAATTCTTTGTTTCCTTCTTACCGTTTTTGTTCCTGCCGTCAAACGGCGTAATCAGATAGATTCTTTTCATTTTTTTATCCATTCCTTTCATGGTTTGATAAATTGCTGTGGTTTTCATTCATTCGGCGGGGAAATTTCTCCGAGGCGCCCGTAGGATTTCAGCATCTGCAGAAGGATCTTCCTCTGATGGCTGTCGGCGTTCTGCATCAGCTGCTGCAGGACCTCCGTCTGTTCGCCCGTCAGGCGGATCCTGCGGAGACGGTACCAATCCTCCACTTTCACCCCGCTGCTGTAGCGTCCTCTCATGGGGACGAGCGGATAGGAAGACGACAGAATCTCGATGTCATACCGGAGCGTCCTCCGGCTCACGCCAAATTCGCTTGCCAGATTGTCAATCGTATCCATCCTTCGCATGCATAAGGCTTCAATGATCTTCTCCCTGCGCTCGCTTGCGGAACCCATCGTCTTCCCACCTCCTTTCCCTTTCCTCGTAAACAGGTTAATTTTTAAAGGGGCAAGTTTTTTGCCCCTTTAAAAAAGTTTTCAAAGTTTTTTTCATGAAAAAAGGACCCCCGCTCCTTTCGGAAACTAGAATCCTTTCTGCTGAATCGTATTCTATTTCATCGTACTTATCATACCTGATTGACAGTCGGTAAATCAGTAGGCTGTTTATCGGTAAGCCGTCGGTAATTCGTCGGTCACTGCTTTTCCATCTCCCCTGCCACCGTGAGCGTCCGCGGCTTTGTCATTTCAGAATTCAGCCGGCCCTCTGCCTGAAGGGCCCGTATGTAGTAGTGGACACTGGATGTCGAGCGAAGGCCGACGAGTGTGCAAAGTTCCCGGACGGTAGGCGGATATCCTTTTTTCCCCGTGAATGTCCGTATTGATTCAAGCACCTTGTCCCGCATTGCGTCATTTCTGTTTCTGCATGTCATCATTTCTTCCTCCCTCATATTTCTGCATTGGATGCTGATTCCGATGCCAGGTATTTTTTCAGTTTCATGATGGATCCTCCCCAGAGCGACAGCCCGAATACGAGGATGGCTTCCTTCTTCCGCTCGTAATAGCAGCTGCGCTCAAGATGCATCACTTCCAGGATCTCGGCTTCCGAATATTTGAAACGGTCCAGATAGCATTTGGAAAGGATTTCAAAATACAGCTCCCCGTTATGCGGGAAATCCCTGCTCTTCATCATGGCCCGCTCCATGAGTTCCACCATCCATCTTGTCTCGAACAGGCTCTTCACTTTCGTCTCGAACCTGTCCCGTTCCTCTTCCGGGGCAAAAATCTCCAGATAGGTGAGGGCCCTGTCAAGCTCGCCCCCGCACAGCTCCAGATCTTCCTTTGCCTCATCGCTTCTCCCTATGGCCGACCAGCAGACATCCCTGTAGATTCCGAGAAGGAGCCTTGCCTTCCGATAGGTTTTTTCCTCATTAAGATCCGATGCCCGGTAAAGGCTCCGTATGCACCCGATCGCCTGCGACTGATTTTTTGCCAATTCATTTCTTCCTTTCCGGCTTCATGCTGCCTCTATTCCATTTTCGCTTCGACAAACCATCTGTAGTTTTCTTCGTAGAAAAGATAATGCTCGCTTCCTGAAATCATGCAGGTATACCGAAGGCCTACGCCGCCTGCCTTCCGGCTGGCCGCCCGTTCGCATGAACGCACGCGGTCAATCACATATTTCCTGCCATCCTTCCAGGTAATCCACAGCGGCGTCATTTTGCCGTCTGCCGTGAACTCAGCCGCGACACGGACATATATCTTATATTCCAAAGCATTCACCGCCTTCCCGCTGTTGCATAGCCTGATTCATCGGCCTTTGCCCCGTCAGCTCCCGTCCTGTTTCCACGCTCCATATAGCCGTGCGGGTGGACGGTATTGTCATCCTTCGCATTCAGCTTTGAGAGCGCCCTGTCATAAAACATGATCCCGCGCTGGATGCTGTAGAAACCGAACCGGCGGCGGATGGAATCGACGCTCATGTCCGCCATGTGCAGCCTGTCCCTCCTGTCCTGGTCGAGAAAAAGATCAAGCTGGAACGGCGTAAGGGGATCGGTAAGGTCTGATGCACGGACGCCGAGGCTGCGGATCGGGTTCTGCCACCCGTAGCTTTCCCGGAAAAGGGATATGGCCGCATCCGCAATCTCTCCCGTGATATCCGTCGGCATCTGAAGCTTCCTCTGCCTCGTGAAAGAATAAAGACCGTTGTCCCTGACCGATACCTCCACCACCCGGCAGGCGAATCCGTTTTCCCGAAGTCTTGCCGAGACGCTTTCCGCAAGGAGCGTCAGAATGATGGCAGCGTCCCGGTCACAGGTGAGGTCCCTCGGAGTTGTCGTGCTGTTCCCTATGCTCTTGATCGGAGCCTCTGTATTCTCAAGGCTGACCGGCGTCTGATCAAGACCATTTGCGAAGACGCTGAGGACTGCTCCCATCTTCCCGAAAACCCTCTGAAGAAAATCGATGTCCGCCTGTGCCAGCTCGCCAATGGTCAATATTCCGAATTTGGCAAGCTTCTTCTGAGTGGCCCGCCCGACATAGAGCAGGTCCCCGGCAGGAAGAGGCCAGACGATCGTCCGGTAATTCTCCTTTGTGATCTGCGTGACTGCATCCGGTTTCTTATAATCGGAGCCAAGCTTGGCAAAAATCTTATTCCAGCTTACTCCAATGCTGACCGTGATGCCGAGCTCACGCTTCATCCTGCTGCGTATCTCCTCCGCGACCGCCTTCCCGTCTCCCTTGATGGAGCAGCTGTCCGTGATATCCAGCCAGCATTCATCGATTCCGAAAGGCTCCTGCAGATCCGTATAGTCCGAATAGATCTCATGGGCCATCCTGGAGAACCGCAGATACAGATCCATCCGCGGATGCACGAAGGTGATTCCCGGACAGGCCTGTCTTGCCTGCCACAGTGCCATCCCGGTCTTCACGCCGGCCTTCTTCGCAAGCTGGTCCTTTGCCAGCACGATCCCGTGTCTTGCCTCCGGATCGCCTCCCACGGCAAGAGGATGCCCGCGGAGTTCCGGATGGTACAGAAGCTCGATGCTGGCATAGCAGCTGTTCATATCCGAATGAAGGATCGTCCTTTCCATACTGTTTCCTCTTGACTTGATAGGCAATGTGTTGTACATTATAGGCAAGTGATTTCCTATTCCCCATTATAGGCAATGACTTGCCTCTGTCAAGAGGCAACATGAGGTGAAAATTGGAGGTGGCTAAAAAAATGTCCTTCGGAGACAAGATCAGGGATTTGAGAATCGAGAAAGGTATCAGCCAGACGCAGCTTGGCGAAATGGTCGGAGCAAGCCTGCGTACGGTAAGAGGCTGGGAAGTCGAGGGAAGGTTCCCGAAAAAGAGTGAGACCTACACGAAGCTTTCCGACGTGCTCGGCTGCAATGTATCCTATCTGATGAACGATAACGAAGCATTCATCGCAAAGGCAACCGTGGATTTCGGTAACCGCGGAGCCGCTCAGGCGAATAACATCCTTGACCAGACCGCCGTCCTGTTTGCCGGCGGGGAACTGTCCGAGGATGACCAGATTGAGTTTCTCCAGAAGATACAGAAGCTCTATCTCGATTCAAAGGAAAGAGCGAAGAAATTCACGCCGAAGAAATACCGGAAATGATAACAGTTCCTGCAGACGGCGCAGTCTTCACTGCCGCAATGCTTTCGATTCCAGGAGGGGATGGACCAGATGGGCCTTGATACATACAAAACGGCGTTGAGCCTGGTCTGCAGATATAAGACGCGGGATCCATTCGAGATCATGGTATTGACCGGCAAATTACAGGC
>DCDB01000081.1 GCA_002316215.1 Lachnospiraceae bacterium UBA1066
CGGAAGCTGTGAGAAGGATATCCGGAACAGCTGCAGGGGAGCGGTATTAGGGACAGGACTTGAGGTACAGGGGACGGCGACAGCGCGCAGTGAGGAAAAGATTGCCGCGTGGGCCGGGAAATGTACCGGATAAGGGGGAAGGAAAATGGCTGTTTCGGAACAGGCGGAAAAGTATCATGAAAGGATGTTTCCTGAATACAGGTCTTCTTTCAAAACAACAGATCCGGAGTTCATCGAACGGTTCGACAATTTTGCGTTTGATGAAGTGATCCGTGAGAGCAGCCTGGATGACAGGACAAGATTCATGGCGATCCTTGCAGTCCTTGTGGGCTGTCAGGGAATTGATGAGTTCCGTGTCATGCTTCCGGCAGCCCTGAACATGGGAGTCACCCCGGTGGAAGCTAAAGAAATCGTCTATCAGGCTGCAGCCTATTTGGGAATCGGCAGGGTCTTCCCGTTCCTTTCGACGGTAAATGAAGTGCTGGAGAACCGCGGCGTGAAGCTTCCGCTTGATGGGCAGTCGCAGACGACCATGAAAAACAGGATGGAAAAGGGAGAGCAGATCCAGATAGCCGTCTTCGGAAAAGGGATGAAGGGATTTGCCCATTCCGGATCCGCTAAGACACGGCATATCAACCGATGGCTTACGGACAACTGCTTCGGGGACTATTACACCAGGAGCGGACTGGCTATCAGAGAACGGGAAATGATTACCTTCTGCTTCCTTTCCGGTCTGGGCGGCTGCGAGGCACAGCTGACTGCGCATGCCAGCGGAAATATGGGCATAGGGAACAGCCGGGAGTTCCTGATCGATGTGATATCCCAGTGCGTGCCCTACATCGGGTATCCGGGAAGCCTGAATGCGATTGCTGCGGTGAATAAGGCTGCAGGCAGATAGCAGGCTGCAGGCAGATAGATAGCCGGATGGCGGGCAGCCGGGTCTATTTGAAAAACGATTTGAGGATGTCGGCGAATTCTTCGATATAGTAGCCGGAGTTGTCTGCCTTCCAGAAAGCATAGTAGCTCCGTGTCACCTGTTTCTTGTTGCGGAAGAGGGGAATTCTGCGGATGGCGCCGCCGTACTGCACCGGTTCGCCGCCGCCTTCCATGGGAAGGAAGGCATTGCCGGAGAGCAGGAGCATCCTGGCATTTTCTATGGTATCGGCGAACCGGACGCTTCCGTCAAACCCGAGATCCTTGCGGTAGAAATTCTCCTCTTCGCGTTTCTGGTCCGGCGATGCGACAAGGACGCAGGTGAGGTCCTGAAGATCGCTGATTTCAAGATGCTTTTTCCCTGCAAGGGGATTCCGGCTGGAAAGTTCGATCCGGCAGGCGGAATCAATCAGATGGAAGTTGACGTACAGGTCGGACGGATTCCGGCGCAGGTCGTTTAAGGCCAGATCGATCAGGCCGTTCCGCAGACCGTCATAAAGCTCTTCATGATTGCCGTAGCTGATCTGGACATCTACCTTCGGATATTTTTCGGAAAATGCAGCCAGCGCCTGCTGGAACTCCAGCCCTCCGTAGCATTTCAGGTATCCGATCTTGATCACGGCCCGGTTATCGTGGTCGATGCGGGAAGTTTCCGTGCAGATCCGGTCAAAGTCCGCCAGCAGTTTCTGCGTCTTCTCATAAAAGTATTCCCCGGCCGGTGTCATGATGAAAGACCGGTTCTGCCTCTTCAGGAGCTGTACGCCCAGATTCTTTTCCAAAGCCTTGATCTGCTGGGATATGGCCGATTCCGAGATACAGCATTCCTCGGCGGCTTCCGCGAAACTGCCGCACCGGATAATTGCGTGAAAATATTTAATCTGTCGGATCATATATATTCCCTTCTTTCAACGTAAGCATAGCAGAAAAACGGTCAGGGGTAAACGATAAGTTTATCTTATTGAAAAGGGGCCTAAATCGAATTGCTCCGAAGAGCAGACACAGATAAGATGAAACCGAAAAGAAAAAAGAGAAAGTAACAGAGAAAGTAACAGAGAAAGTAACAGAGAAAATAACTGAAAGGAAGAATGCTCATGCATAAAAAGGAAGTCATGCTTTTGACAGGTGCCGGACAGATCGGAATGGCAATTGCCCGCCGTGTCGGATATGGGAAGAAGATTCTGGTCGGAGACAAGAACCTGAAGAATGCAGAAGGAACCGCGGAAATCATGAAGAATGCCGGGTTTGATGCGGAACCCGTCGGGATGGATCTTTCCTCCAGGACATCCATTGACTCCATGATAAAAAAAGGGCAGGAGTACGGGGAAATCAAATACCTCATCAATGCTGCCGGCATGTCGCCGAGCCAGGCATCCATAGAAGCCATCCTGAAGGTTGACCTTTACGGGAGCGCCGTTCTGATGGAAGAGGTCGGAAAGGTCATCGCCGAAGGAGGGGCAGGAATCCAGATTTCCAGCCAGTCCGGTTTCAGGATGCCCGCTCTTACCCCGGAGCAGGACCGTGCGCTGGCCATGACCCCGACGGAAGAACTGCTTTTCCTTGATTTTCTCCGTCCGGAAAATGTGAAGGATACGCTTCACGCCTACCAGCTGTCGAAGCGCGCCAATGAAAAGCGCGTGATGTATGAGGCGGTCCGATGGGGCGAAAGAGGAGCACGGATCAATGATATCGCTCCCGGTATCATCGTGACCCCGCTGGCGATGGATGAGTTCAACGGCATACGCGGTGATTTCTATAAGAACATGTTCGCGAAGTGTCCGGCGGGAAGGCCGGGTACGGCGGATGAGATGGCAAATATAGCGGAACTCCTGATGTCTGATAAAGGTGCATTTATTTCGGGCTCCACGTTCCTGGCAGACGGAGGGGCAACGGCTTCTTACTATTACGGCCCTTTGCAGCCGGGAAAGAACTGAGGTGCGTCATGAGTGTATTTGAAGAGATCCAGGGCGGCAAAGCCTATGACATCCGGGAGCCGGAATACCAGAAAGAAGTCCACGGTGAGATCAGGCGCTGCGACCATATCTGTTGGAAGATCCGGAAGACCGATCCTCTGGAAATGAAAACAATCATCGGCACAGGCAGCGTCGTGACGAAAGACATTCCGGATAACAGTATTGCGGTAGGAAATCCGGCGAAGGTGATCCGGGAAATCTGAAACC
>DCDB01000273.1 GCA_002316215.1 Lachnospiraceae bacterium UBA1066
CCGGACTGTTTTATCTTTTCCGAACTGTTTCATCGCTTCCCGACTGTTTCATCGCTTCCGGACTGATCCGTCTTTTCCGGACCGCTCCATCGCTTCACGATTTCCGCAATTCCGCGTCCACTTATTTCTTTTTAACAGCCGGCTTTTTCACCGGTGCCTTTTCATCCTTCTTCACTGCAGGTTTTACAGTCTTTGCCACGGCCGGTTTTGCCGTCTTCTTTTCATTCTGGTAAACGAATACCGCACATCCGTAGCCCGGAAGATCATAAGCGATAGAATACGGCTTGCCGTCGCACTCTGCCTTTTCTGACGTATAAGAGGTCTTTGAACGTGCTGTGTCCTCCGTCCCGCCGTATTTCGGATCCATAGAGTTCATGAGCAGCTTGTAGGTGCCCTTGGTCAGGCAGCCGCAGCGATAATCCGGATAAGCAACCGGCGTCATGTTGAGCACGAACAGCAGATTGTCCTTTCCGTCCTTAGACTTCCGGACAAAACTATAAATGCTGCGGCTCGCATCATCGGCATTAATCCATTCGAAACCGTTCGAATCGTAGTCCGTCGCATAGAGTGCCGGATATTTCTCATAAAGATGCCACAGATCGCGGACATAATCCTGAAGTTTCTTATTAAGTTCCGTTCCCAGAAGATACCAGTCGAGCTCACGCTCCTCGCTCCATTCTCTGACCTGCCCGAAATCCTGACCCATGAACAGAAGCTTCTTTCCGGGATGTCCGGTCATATAAGTATAACCGGCACGCAGATTTGAGAATTTATCTTCATAAATGCCCGGCATCTTGCTCCACATCGAGCATTTCAAATGAACAACTTCGTCATGCGAAAGCACGAGGACGTACCTCTCACTGTAGGCATAGGAAGTCGAAAACGTCATCTTGTAATGATTGCCTTTGCGGAAATACGGATCAAGCTTCATGTACTCAAGGAAATCATTCATCCAGCCCATGTTCCACTTGAGCGAGAAACCGAGACCGTTATGCTCGACATCTCCTGTTACCTGCGGCCATGCCGTCGACTCTTCGGCAATCATGACAGCGCCTTTGTTCCTTCCGAGAACAAGCGAGTTAAGATGCTTAAAGAACTCGATCGCATCAAGGTTCTTATTTTCACCGTATTTATTGGCTACCCACTGGCCGTCCTTCTTGCCATAATCAAGGTACAGCATCGATGCCACCGCATCGACACGCAGTCCGTCAATATGGAAGAATTCAATCCAATACAGGGCATTTGCCAGAAGGAAATTCTTGACTTCCGGCTTTCCGTAATTGAAGATCTTGGTGCCCCACTCCGGATGCTCGCCCTGCCGCGGATCGGCATGCTCGTAAAGCGCGCAGCCGTCAAAATTCGCCAGCCCGCATTCGTCTTTCGGGAAATGTGCCGGCACCCAGTCAAGGATGACGCCGATTCCCTTTTTATGGAAATAATTAATCATGTACTGAAAATCATTAGGTGTCCCGTAACGCGAGGTCGGTGCATAGTAGCCCGTGACCTGATAGCCCCAGGAACCGTCAAACGGATGCTCCGCTATGCCCATGAGCTCGATATGCGTATAGCCCATATCTTTGCAGTAATCCGCCGCACGTTCCGCAAATTCCCGGTAGTTGTAGAAGCCTTCCACCGCGCCGTCACATTCCGGATGCTTCATCCACGAGCCGATATGGCATTCATAAATGACCATCGGCTGTTCATCTTCTTTAAATTTCCGCCGGGTTTCCATCCAGGAAGAATCTGTCCATTTAAGATCCGTAAGATCCGCAACAATCGACGCCGTGCCCGGACGAAGCTCCGCCTGGTTGCCGTAAGGATCTGCTTTATAGATATGCTGGCCGTCCGCGCCGGTAATGAAATACTTATACATCGAGCCGGCCCCGACATCAGGAATAAAAGTCTGCCATACGCCGATTGCATCTTTTTCGGAAATAACATTCTCCTCTGTGTCCCAGCCGTTAAAATCACCGATTACAGAGACTCGCTGCGCATTCGGAGCCCAGACAGCAAAATAAGTTCCCTTTTTCCCATCAACAGTTATCGGATGCGCACCCAGTTTTTTATACAAGTCATAATGAGTCGCATGTCCGAAAAGATATTGATCCAGTTCTGTAAACTGATAGTCGTTATTCATTTTTAGACCTCTTCATCTTTGCAGAAACCCGTCCGCAGTATTTTTTACGACTATATCATTATAATCTTAAAAGCCTTTTATGTAAATGCAAACCGCCTATACAATTTGTCCTTTATGTAAGCTTTTTCTCTATTTCATCCTGGTGTTTTGTCTATATTTTACAATATCCGGATATTCTTTGTATTTCTCTGTCTTATAAAGATATTATTCCCCCGCGCCTTAAGCGGAGCCGCCGATTCTATACGGTTCCGTCGCGGCCTTATAGATGATATTCCTCGCCCCTTACATACCGGTCATACATATTATCGCTTATGCCGTGATGGTCGACAATTTCAGTAAAAAAGCGTCCGCTTTTATTGACCGTTCTCTTTTCTGTCGGATAATCAACACGGACGAGGCCGAAGCGCCTGGATTCGCCGTCCATCCATTCAAAGTTGTCCAGAAAAGACCAATAGTAATAGCGTTCAATGGAAAGATGCGCATCAGCGATTTCCCTGAACTGCTCATACAGGAAGAGACAGCGGAAGGCATCCTCACTGTCGCAGATTCCATTTTCCGTAATCCAGACAGGGATACCGGGAATAATGGCCTGTGCTTCCCGGACACACTCTGTGAGTCCCGCAGCATAAATTTCCCAGCCGAAATCAGACTTCGGCGCGCCTTCTCTTGTCAGGTTGTCACCGACTTTCGAAACGACGGACCTTGTATAATAATTGATACCGATAAAATCGCAGTAATTCTTTTTTTCAAAGCCTCCGAGATTCCGGTAAGGCACCCGGAAGTCCCCGTTTCCGAAAGCCCGCAGCAGTTTATTCTGGAAAAGGCTTTTTTCAAGTGCCGCACTCGTCCGGTCAACCGGATTTTCCTGGTTCTTCGCAGTAAAGGCCCTCATATGCATGGCAAAACCGACGCGCGTATCCTTGTAGCCCATAGCTTCCCGCATACGGTGGATCCGCTCATAAGCACGGATATGGCAGCCTGCCATAACATTAAGAACACGTGCCGCCTGGGTCAGGCTCTTTTCATCCGGCGGCCAGCCCTGGCCTGCATAACCATTCAGGGCGTAGACATTCGGTTCGTTGATCGTCACATAATCCGAAACAAGATCGCCGAAGTCTTTTACGGCCTCTTTTACAAAATCCAGGAAAAAGCGGACATTTTCCGTCTTTGCAAAAGCTCCTTTCCTTTCAAACCAAAGGGGATTGGAAAAATGATGCAGCGTCATAAGCGGAACGATTCCGAGTTTTTTCATATAAGAGATTTCTTCGCGATAATGCGCAATCGCGGAAGCGTCGAACTTTCCCTCCTCCGGCTCGATCCTGGCCCATTCGATGCTGAAGCGGTAGGTTTCAGCTTTCATGGAAGCCAAAAGATCAAGGTCTTCTTTCCAGCGGTTCCAGTGATCGCAAGCCCTTTCACAGGTTGAACCGTCCAGGATCCGTCCCTGATTCGACCATTCGTTCCAATTGCTGTTTACTTTACCGCCTTCAATCTGGGTTGCAGCCGTGGCCGCGCCCAAAAGCATACCTTTCGGAAGCAGGCATCCCATTCCCCGCACCGTCCTTTCCGTAAATCGGATTATGTGAAATCCGATTATAATAACGCAGGCGTAAGAATTCCAGGATTTTTCTTAAAATGTAAGAACCCCTTAGATCCCAGACGCCGGTCTGCCTTCCCGCTCATGTCAGGAATTTTCCTTCATTTACACTGTAAACGCCCCTCGGCGTGCAGCGGATTTCCGGAATGACCGGAAGTGCCATAAAGGAAAGCGTAATGAAAGGATCCATATCCTTCGGAACGCCCATTTTATGCGCCTTCTTGATCATTCTTTTCGTTTTTTTCTCGACAAAACTGTATCCTTTATCGGAAATAAGCCCCATAATCGGCAGTTCCAGCGTATCGAAGATTTCACCGTTTTCGACAATCGTATAGCCTCCGTGCGTACGCTTCAGTTCTTCCACCGCCTTCAGGATATCCGCGTCATTATCTCCTATAACGATAATGTTGTGGCTGTCATGCGAAACAGAGGATGCGATGGCGCCGTTTGTAAGGCCGAAACCTGAGATGGCGCCGACCCCGATCTTCCCGGTTGCCTTGTGCCGCTCAAAGACTGCGATCTTGTCCAGATTGCCATCCGGCTTGAAGACTCCGTTCTCTTCCGGCAGGCGTTCCATGACTTTCTGTGTGATAATCTGCCCGGGTATCATCTTAATGACGGGATATTCGCTTCCGTCTGCACGGATAATCAGCTTTTTCTCATCAACTGGCGCAAGGCGCACAGTATCCAGAAGATTTTTCGGCGTCGGTTTCGGACGGACCTTCAGACGCTCATCAATCAGTTCCCCTTTAAAGAAAACCATCTGGGCATTAAAGTCCTTCAACGAATCCCAGACGACAAGATCGGCGTTGTAGCCGGGAGCCACGGCTCCTGTGCGCCGGATGCCATAGCACCGGGCCGCCTGGATTGTCGCCATTTTTACAGCTGCAATCGGGCTGATGCCCATGCTTACAGCCTTACGGACATTGTGGTCAATGTCACCTTCTCGACGGATGTCTTCGATATGCTTATCATCTGTGCAGAAGCAGAAGCCTTCCGTATTTGTTCCATTTTCCACAATGCCTTTGACAATCATCTCAAGGTTCCGGGCTGCAGAACCTTCGCGGATATGGCAGGTCATGCCCATCGCCCGCTCTTTCATGACATAGTCGTATGTTGTTCCTTCGTGATCGGTCGAAATGCCGGCCATCGCGTAGGCAGCAAGCTCCAGATCCGAAAGGTTCGGCGCATGTCCGTCCTTAATCTTCCCGTCAAAAAGCTCGATTTTTTCGTTCATGGAAACATCCCCGTTGATGACGGCCATGCAGTCCATGACCTCGCCCAACCCCAGGACGCGGTAATTCTTCAGATACGGCGCCATTTCCCTGGCTGTAAGGATAAAGCCGTTATCTTCAATAGAAGTCGCCGGCACACAGGACGCCATCATGATAAAGACATGCGCCGGACAGTCCCGCGTCTGCTCAAGGATGTAGTCTATGCCGTCCGTCCCGGAAACATTTGCCGCTTCATGCGGATCGACAATAAAAGTCGTCGTCCCATGGAGTACCGCCTGGGAAATAAGCTCCTGCGGATTGACCAGCGTGGATTCCAGATGAAGGTGCGCGTCGGTAAAACCGGGCGTTACATACATTCCCTTAAGATCAATGACCTTTTCCGCTTCAAAATCACCGATACCGACAATAATGCCGTTTGTTATGGCGATATTGCCTTCCTCCACTCGATCCGTAAAAACATTAACGATTTTTGCATTTTTCAGAAGGAGATCCGCCTTGATAAGCTTCTGTGCCGCTCGTGAACAGGGTAGATATTTTTCTAATCTCATACGCTGCCTTTCCCAAGTATTATACTCGTTATTTTTACTTCATCCATATGATCCGTTTACGGCCAATTTTTAATCTGAACCGATCCGGTCATTTCCGGACGGTCTGTTAAAAACGGAACAGTTCCATCGCATTATTTTCTGCTGCTTCTTCCACTTCTTCCGCCGGGCAGTCTTTAATATCCGCAATCGCCTGCACGACATACGGAAGGTTCAGCGAAGAATTGCGTTTTCCTCTGTTCGGTTCCGGCGACAGGTACGGGCAATCTGTTTCCAGCAGGATCCGGCAAAGAGGCGTTTCCCGGACAGTCTCTTTCAGCTTCTTTGAGTTCTTATAAGTTACAACACCGCCGATTCCGAGATAAAAGCCCATCGACGTATAAATACGTGCCATTTCCGGCGAATACGAATAGCAGTGCATCACGCCTTTGCGGCTGTTTTTCCATCCCGGACCGCCTTTTCCGTAGATTTCCTTTATGATGTTCAGGGTATCTTCGGCCGCGTCGCGCGAATGCAGGATGACCGGCTTTTGAAATTCCAGCGCAAGTGCCAGCTGCTTCCTGAAGCACTCTGCCTGAGTCTCTTTGCTCTGCACCATCCAATGATAATCCAGCCCGATCTCTCCGACGGCTACTGCTTTCGGATCGCTCAAATACGCTTTTATCTTCCCGACGTTTTCCGGCGTCAAATCTCCCGTCTCGTCAGGATGCAGTCCGAAAGCTCCGTAAATGAATTTATATTTCCGCATGAGACCGGCCACGGCATCCAGGCTTCCCGCCGTTGAAGAAACATCAATGGCCTTTTCGATACCGTGCCCTAAAAGCGATGTCAGGATCTCTTCCCTGTCGCTTTCAAATTGAGCGTCATCATAATGTGCATGCGTATCGATAATCATTTTTTCCTCCGGGCATCCCGCTGCGCCAGCTTATCTGCGGCAGCGGAGCAGCCTGCTGTTTCTGCCTTTCCGCGGTTCCGGGGAGCCTTGCGTTTC
>DCDB01000275.1 GCA_002316215.1 Lachnospiraceae bacterium UBA1066
TCGGCGACTGGATGAAAGCCGGTGATGCTCTGGATTATTTCGAAGATTTCTTCGGTAGGGCAGGCGATGCTGCCAACATGAGAAATTCAGGAAATATTGGAAACACAGCAAATGCAGAAAGTGCGGAGAGTATTGAGACGGCAGGCGGCGGTGCCGGTTCCGGCGGCTTCGACCGCCGGCGGGCTCTTGATATGATGTCACGCCTCGGCCTGCAGGAGCAGGACAGGATTAAGCAGATGTCCAAGGGTACCCGGGAAAAGCTGCAGCTTATTCTGGCGATGAGCCGCCGCGCCCGCCTGTATC
The DNA here is from genome assembly GCA_002316215.1 of Lachnospiraceae bacterium UBA1066. Lineage (GTDB taxonomy): Bacteria > Bacillota > Clostridia > Lachnospirales > Lachnospiraceae > Chordicoccus. The sequence continues at coordinate 304 of DCDB01000275.1, forward strand.
TTCTGGACGAGCCGATCGGCGGCGTCGATCCTGCGACCAGGGACTTCATTTTACATACGATACTGGCAAATTACGATGAAAATGCAACCATCCTCATTTCCACGCATCTCATTACGGACGTGGAAAGTATTCTGGACGAAGTGATTTTCCTGAACCGCGGGCAGGTCAGCCTGCACACTACGGTCGATGATATCCGGAAGCAGCAGGGAATGTCCGTCAACGATTATTTCAGGGAGGTATTCAGATGTTATTAAAGATGTACAAATACGATATGAAAAATGTAAGTCCGGCGCTGCTCATCATCCATGGCATCATGCTGGTGCTCGGGGTGGCCTTCATCATCCTTAATCTGGCGATGAACGGTAAGGCTGGAGACGATGTATCCGGAGCTGCTGGAATTGCTTCCGGATTACTGATCTTTTTTATGATTCTTTCCATGTTTCTGGCCGTCGTGATGACGCATCTGATGATGATTGTCCGCTTCTATAAGCGCATGTTTACCGGAGAAGGCTATCTTACAAATGTACTGCCGCTTACGGCGGACGAGCAGATGCTGTCTCATCTTTTAGCCTATGTGACATGGTGCGTCATTGATTTTCTGGTTTTTGTGCTGCTGGGTTTTATCTGGATGGCTGCAAATGGAAATCTTGTGGAGTTCTTTACGGAACTGTCTCAGGGCATGGACAAGGCAAAAATCTCTCCTGCCTCTATCCCGGTCGCCATTCTGATGCTCTTGGTAATCTTTGCCTTCACGGCAACCTTTACCTATTTTTCAACGGCTATCGGAAGCCTCTCGTCTTCGCACAAAAAGCTCTTGACCGTCATCATGTATGCCGTTGCGGTTATCATTTCACAGATTGTTACGGTGATAGCGGTCTTCCTGATCGGCACGAAATTTATTAACGCCGGCGTCTACATGGGGTATGAGCCCGGGACAGTTTCATTTCCGGCCGTACCGGGTATGCTGGTTTTTATGGCAGTGCTTGCAGCTCTGGGGGCGGCCTTCTATTTTACTGGACGCACGATTATCAGCAGGCATCTGAACCTGGGATAAAGAGCGCAGTACAAAGGGCGTGGCATAAAGAGGGATGACATAAGAAACATCCTGCAAATTGAGGCAGGGTGCTTCTTATGAAAAAGTAGATAAAAATTGATTCAACCCTATCCTTCCGGACGTTCATCTGCTAAAATTATTACATGAAGCATTATTTTCTTCTCACAAAAATACTGTTTAAATGCGATTTCGGCAGCTTCTCGAAAGGCTCGAAAATAAGCTTAAGGAGACCATTTCTGGCGGTTCTTCTTGTGCTCATGATCCTTCCGGCGGCTGCCGTTGTCTTTTTTATTTCCTATACGAACTATGCGACATTTTCCGAAGCCGGAGCAGGCCTTCTGATGATCGAAATCATCATGGCTTCCGGTGCCGCTATGACCTTTGCCTTCGGCCTGCCGATGATCCTTTCCGTCTTTTACATGACCTCCGACATCGGGACTCTTTTAGCATTTCCGCTTTCGCCCGATGTGATCGTCGCCTCCAAATGGACGGTCAGCCTACTTTATGAATATCTGATGGTTCTCATCTTTGCCGCGCCATTTCTTGCGGGCTACGGGGCCGCGTCGCACGGCGGGCCGGTCTTCTGGATCTGCATGGCGGCGGCCTGCCTTCTGCTTCCGATGCAGCCGCTTATCTATGCCGGTATCGTGGCGATGATTTTCATGCGCATTTTTAAACGCGTGCGGAACAAGCAGATTCTCACGACGGCGGCCTTCATTTTCACGATGATTATTGCCGTCGGGCTCGTCATCTTTATTCAGGTGCTTTTCCGTGAAATGCAGAATGCCGACACGCTGATTGACGGCGGCGGAGGCTCCGTTGTACGCCTTTCCTGGCTTTTCCCGAATCTCACTCTGCTTGACCGCGCCATTTACGAAAGTTCCGTTCCGTACCTTCTCCTGTATCTTCTGACGCTGGCCGGGCTCTTCGTGCTGTTTCTTCTCATTGCCCGCCGGATTTACCGCGAAGGCGCAGTCGGCCTGACCGACATCACAGGAAACGGCCGTCCTCTTACGGAAAATGAAATTCTCAGATACCAGCGCACCGGGAATCCGATGTTTACTTATATGCATGTGGAAATGAAAAAACTTCTGCGCACGCCGGTCTGGTTTTTCAATTGCGTTCTCATGGATATTATCTGGCCGGTGCTATTCGTGATTCCGGCCATCGGGATGTACATCAATTACCGCGAGCGGGGCGGCGGGGCAGCAGCCGGTTCGGCGGCAAGCGGGGTCGCAGGTACGGTTTCAGGAGCGGCGGGTTTAG
>DCDB01000155.1 GCA_002316215.1 Lachnospiraceae bacterium UBA1066
AAGATACTTTACGGCTGTCAGGCGCCGGAATATTTCGATGCTTCGCGTTTCCGGTATTCCAGCGGCGAAATCCCGAACCGGCTCCGGAATGTTTCCGCAAAATAGCTTCCGCCGCTGAATCCGGTCGATAAGGCAATCTGCGTAACGTTATCGTCTGTGCTTTTCAGAAGATCGGCCCCTTTCAGCAGGCGGTAGTCCGTGAGGCAGGCGTTCGGAGTCTGTTTCAGGTACTTTCGGAACAGCCGGCAGCATTTGCTTTCCCCAATGAACCCGGACGCGGCAATCTGCGAGAGTGTGATATTCTCATTGTAATTCTGATGGAGAAAGCCGAGCATTTTTTTGAAAACCGCAAGATCGCGATCCCCGACGGATTCTGTTTCGGAATATTCCGGAGCGTTTTCAAGAAGGATGGACCAGATGAGTGCAAAATAACCCAGAGTCCTTATAAGCGCGGCCGGGGAATCTTTTGAATCGTAGATGCTTTTCAGATGGCAGCAGATTTCCTGCTGCCATTTTACATCTGCAAAAAGACGCGTATAGGGAAAACGCCGGTTACGGACAAGGGGCGTAATATAATCGTTTTCGGCATCGGGGTGTACTTTAAGGAGCGACGGATGCAAAAGGATGCAGATGAAGCTGCATTCCGTGTGATTTGCAGAAAAGCCGGCATGCAGCTGCCGGGAATTTACAAAAAGCCCGCAGTCTTTCTTAAGCTGTACGGTTTCGCCGTTTATGCTGTAATTCATTTCTCCCGATAAAATGAGAATAAACTCGACATCGTCATGCCAGTGGCTCGGTGCGGCATAATTCGGGTAAAGCGACAGAAGACCGTGCCGTATATACAACGGATATTTCGAATTATAGGAAACATTTTCCGAAAGATTGTCCTTTAGATCAATGAGTGTCTGCATAGAACCTCCGATGCGCAGGATTGTTATCGGAATGGGCAGAATCCTGATATATTCTTCCGATTGCGTGCATATAATTATAAACGTAAGTGAAAGAAAGTTCAACCGGAGGAATGACGGATATGAAGGAAACATTTTCTAAAAAACTGATGACACTGGTTTTTCCGATTGCCTTTCAGCAGTTTATGCTGTCTTTGGTCAGCGCTTCGGACGCACTGATGCTCGGGCAGCTGTCACAGGACGCGCTATCGGCAGTATCGCTCGCAAGCCAGATCGCGTTTGTGGAAAATCTGTTTCTTGCAGCCATGACCATCGGCCTTTCCATGCTTGCGGCACAGTACTGGGGCAAAAAAGACAGTGATCAAGTGGAGAGGATTTTTGCCTTCGTATTGAAAATCACGGCAGCGGCGGCACTGGTATTTTCAGTTGTTTCGCTGTGTCTGCCGGAAGTCCTGATGAAGATTTTCACCTCAGATCCGGTGCTGGTTAAGGACGGAGCCGAATACCTGAGGACTGTTTCTCCGTCCTTTTTCCTGACTGGCCTTTCGCAGATTTATATCTGCATTTTAAAAAATACGGGTCATGCCGGAAAAAGCAGCCTGATCAGTACCGTCAGTGTCGTCAGTAATATTCTTCTGAACTCTCTTTTGATTTTCGGGCTTTTGGGATTCCCGAAGCTGGGGATCGCAGGTGCGGCCTTTGCAACTGTCGTGTCGAGGCTGATAGAACTTGCGTGGTGCATTTGTGAAACGCTGGGGAAAGACCGCGTAAAGCTCCGCGCGGAATATCTGCGCGGCGGGGATTCCTTTCTCAGACGCTCTTTCTGGAAATATACGGCGCCTGTCCTTGGAAATGAAACCGTCTGGGGAATCGGCTTTACGATGTATTCGGTGATTATGGGACATCTCGGAAATGATGCGGTCGCCGCTAATTCCATCGCAAACGTTGTGAAGAATCTGGTTTCCTGCTTCTGTATCGGTCTGGGAAGCGGCGGCGGAATCATGACGGGAAATGAACTCGGCGCGGGACGCCTCGAAACCGCGAAGGAATACGGCAGGCGTCTCTGCCGTCTGGCAATTATTACAGGAGCTGCTTCAGGAGCGGTCATCCTGGCCATGATACCGCTTATTGGCAGCGCCGCCAACCTTTCCGCGCAGGCAGGCGGATACCTTAAGTGGATGCTGGCCATCTGCGCCTATTATATGGTCGGGAAGTCCGTCAACAGTACGACGATTGCCGGAATTTTCTGCGCAGGAGGGGATTCAAAGTTCGGTTTTCTGTGCGATACGGTAACGATGTGGTGCGTGACGGTGCCGCTTGGCTTCATTTCCGCGTTTGTACTGAAAATGCCTGTGCCTGCCGTGTATTTCATAATCAGCCTCGATGAAATCATCAAACTTCCGGCAGTTTACCGAAATTATAAAAAATACCGGTGGGTAAAGAATCTGACAGCCGGCGACACGGCGGCTAAGGGAGCGGATCAGGCAGAACCTGAAGAGACGTCAGAAAATGAAGGATTCCGAAAACCGGAAATTGTGTGATTGACAGTGTCAAAAAAGTGTTTTCTGCAAGCTGGAATCTTTTTGGGATTTTGCTGCTTGTATCATAAAATTAACGGATAAAGAACAGGATATCAAAACAGGAGGAAATGTTATGGGAATGAAGGAAAAAATGCACACCGGGGAGCTTTATCTTCCCGGAGATGAAGAAATCACGAGGGTACAGCTGAAAAAGCTGGACAGGCTGTATGATTTCAATGCCACGCGCCCGACCGAAATGGACAGGCGGACGG
>DCDB01000377.1 GCA_002316215.1 Lachnospiraceae bacterium UBA1066
AATTAATTTATGTTCTACTAGTACTCAGCATCAACTTCAAAATAAGAGCAAAGCAATCCCCAAAAATGTAGGCCATGCACTGGATCTTCTTGTAACAAATTACGAATTAAACTTTATTTAATTTTGAACACAGCGTTGAATTGCCCTATCTATTTTGATGCTGTCTATTTCTTCTGGCAGCATATTAAATATTCCACACACACTGTTATTAGAGAAATGAACATTACTTTCTCAAATCATCCAGATCGGCACAATCAGATTATCACGGTCAAAAGCACTCAGCTTATCTGCCATACAAAGGATGGCACTGGTGCCAATCTGAAGCGGCGATTTATCAATTACATTGAAACTGCGCACCAGACGTTTATCCGGCATAGCAGTTTTTTTTATCTCCAACGGACAGAGTTTCCCATCGCCTTCAAGGATCACATCGATTTCTTTGGCATCACGGTCACGATAGTAGTGAATGTATGGCTCTAATCCTGCATTCTGATAGCTCTTCATGATTTCGGATACTGTAAAATTTTCCAGAAGTGCACCGCTCATGGCACCGCTCTCAGCCACCTCCGACGATGACCATCTTGTCAGATAGCAGACAAGACCGGTATCATAAAAATATACCTTAGGTGTTTTGATTGTACGCTTGAGAACATTGTTGGAATACGGGTACAGTAAAAAAATGATGCCAAGCGTTTCCAGGATATTCATCCAGTTCTTGCAGGTCACCTGATCAATATCGGCATCGTCCGCTATGTTTTTATAATTGACAAGCTGCGACGTGCGTGCGGCCACCGCTGTGATAAAACGGACAAATTTCAAGGCATCCACCGTACCTGAAAGGTCACGGACATCTCGTTCCATATAAGTGGATAGATAAGACGAATAGAAGATGTCCCGTCCTGAGAAATCATTGCTGACCAGGCCCGGCATGCAGCCGTTCCATATCCGCATGAAAAGTTCCGGAACTGCCACCGGCTGTAATTTCTTACTCTGTTCCGCCAGCATATCAAAATTCGTCTTAAACGGCACGCATTCCGCGCCGATGATTTCCCTTTGGGAGAGCGGCGACATATGCAGCAGTGCCACACGTCCGGCAAGAGATTCCTGCACATCCTGCATCAGACGGAAAATCTGTGATCCGGTCAGCCAGAATGCTCCGGGATCATGGTGCTCATCCACAAGGATTTTAATATAAGTAAAAAGTTCCGGCGCATACTGAACCTCATCAATCAGGACCGGTGGCTTATGCAACTGCAGGAACATCTTGGGATCGGACTTTGCCAGCTCCCGCAGATTCAGGTCATCCAGGGAAACGTATTCCCGCCCGATACCCTCGCGTTGGGAGAGATTTTTCAGCATCGTCGTCTTGCCGGCCTGTCTGGGCCCGGTTATTAATAATGCGGGCCAGGTTTTGCTGAGTTCAAGTACCTGATCTTCCATATGACGTTTAATATATGACATAGCACACCGCCATTTCTGTACCGTTTAATAATGGCAAAAACTCGTTCGATTTCATTATAGATGTATTTTATAAATACTTCAATCAAAAGTTCGGCTAATATACGGTTATTATATATTTTAGCCGCACTATTCTCTTGACGCCTATTTCATATTAATTCAATACCCTTGGTTGAATATGATCAGCTTTTCCTCAGCAGTTTATACAGACAGTATGCTCCCGGATGCATGTATTTTGCATCTTCTTCCTCGTCTTCAATAATCGGCTCACAGCTCCATCCAAGCTTTTTAAATACCTCGATTTTGCGTACTTCATCAGGCATGCCGATGATAACTGCCGTGATGACATCCCTTTCCGCATTTGTAGGGACGGCATCAATGCCGACATTCTCCAGAATGATAAGGAAGTTCTTGAGCGTGCTGAGTTCTTTCGTTTCAATGTCTCCGATCAGAAAAAACGCATACTGTTCTGCCTTTCTGTCCGTCAGTTTCATGTTTTTGGCAACATGTTCCTTCAGGATATACTGTCCATCTTCATTATCTTCCTGATAATCTGTAAGCGATACGTACATCGCAGCACAGTCGGCGCTCAGGGTGTCGCAATAGTCCATCTGATTATCGTAATCGCTGAACGCAATCCCTTCTGCGTCCGGAATAACGGATCCAAGTGTCATCCTGAGAACGGTGCGAAGGCCTGAATGCGGAGGATCTTCTTCTAAACCGTTCTCGCCATCCTCATCGTCCCTGCACATCAGATATTCCTCATCTGAAATGCCCTTCTTCAAGGTCATCCTGACTCCGCTGAGCATGATTCCCTCTTCGGATGAAAGCTTTGTTTCGGTCGAAAGTAAATACTCTTCCTCTTCCATCAGGTCCATCGTTTCAAAATATTGGATCTTCTTCTGTTCTTTCCTTCTATCTTCATCATATTCAGGAACTCCCATTTGTGTTTTCCTCCATTTTCTGGCTTTCCAGACGGGCTTCTTCCAGCAGTTCCTTCAGCCTGACGGACGCGCCGCGCCTCCTCGCATAACGCATCATTTTCAGTTCATCAATAGGAGATTTTTCATATGCCGTTTTCAATGACATCAGATAAGATTCTTCCGGCACAAATATTCCTATGTTCTTCTCTGCGATCAGATCGACCAGAAGTTTCTCCAGGACAATGTCGTAAGGGCGTTTCTTATTACGGGGTGCTTCACTTATTTTATCGACGACGATGATCATGTCATCCGTTTTATAGCTTTCGATTTCTTTACGGCTCGGCTTATAGAAGACATTCTTGAAGTCGCGTCTCAGGAGTTCAAATATCGTTCTGGAGGATTCCTTCCGTACCTGCACGAAAATGGCGCTGCATTTCAGCGCCGCAGCTGCCGATTTCTCCAGAAGATTTGTTTCAAAGAGGCAGAAATCCATCCATTCATACTGTTTCATGATGCTGTTCCGGACACGAAGCGCCTGCATTGAATAATTTGGCCGAAAAGTCTTCCTGCTGTCCGCCGCCTTACGTACATAGCTGTTACGGCCGACCTTATGGAGCTTTCCGTCACGGGACATCTTCGCAAGGATCCAGCAGAATGTATTTGCCGTTAACGAAGGATGCAGCTCCTGCAGATATTCCAATAATTCCCTGCGGCTGTATTCCTTATCCGAAAGATTTTCAATTGCTTCTTCATACCAGAACATTTCTGCCCTCTCCGCTCATTTATTTACCTGAATTCATTTTATCATGCCCTTTCTGCGCCAACAATATGTTTCGGCAATTTAATTCTTTTATTGCCGAAACATGGTGACACCAAAATGACACATTAAAGGTAGTATTTGGTGTCAAAAGACATATTTTCACTGTTCTTAGGAGGCTCTAAATGGATTATAGAAAGACCGGATAGACATGAAAAAACGTGATAAATACGCCACTTTTCGGCTTATCTATCACGTTTTTTGCTCCTGCGCCTCCGGGGGCTCGAACCCCGGACACCCTGATTAAGAGTCAGGTGCTCTACCAACTGAGCTAGAAGCGCGTATATGGCTGCGCTGTCATATAAATCAGCGCAGTCATTATTATAAGCACCTCACAATAAAAATGCAAGCATTTTTTATTCTCCTTCAGATATTTCGTCAAACTTCCTGTTCGCCCTTTAAGCGTTTCTTGTCCTTGTACATATCGGCGTCAGCTTCATGCTCGGCATCTTCCAGAGTGTGTCCTTCGCTTTTTTTATACAAAGATGAGCCGCAGGCTATATAAAGCGGCTTTTTCATAGCAGGCGAATGGTTGAAGTTATCCGCAAGCACCGCCATTTTACTGCGGCAGCGAAGAAATATCTCTGGCAGATTCCCGTTTGTCAGGAAAACGGTGAATTCGTCGCCGCCGATACGGTAGCAATCTCCTTCTTTTCCAAAAGAATTCCGGATGGCTTCTGAAGCTGCACGGATAAATTCATCGCCGAAGGCATGTCCGAAACTGTCATTTACCAGCTTCAGGTCATTCGTATCGAACTGGCAGACAAGGACAGCCGGAAGACTGCCGTTTTGTATGGCATTTTCCAGTTCCTTTTCTCTTAAAATGAAAGCAGCCCGGCTTCCGAGGCCGGTTAGGGCATCTGTATACGCAACCTTCCGGATTGCTTCGGCGTCAGAAACAAGCTTCATTCTGCGATAAAGCGTAAAAAATGAGCGGACAAAAAGGATCACGAAGAAGAGCAGCAACCCCATTCGCATATAGTATCCGGAATTATCGACTCCCGTGTCCGAAAACCGGTAGCGAAGCAGATCGATTATCCCGAAACAGGCAAAGACGATAAAAGCCATGACCACAACCAGGTTGGAATTCGAAATGTTGTTTTTTCTGCAGTAGATCTCATTTTCAATAAAAAGAGCCACAATAGCTGCTGCCGCAAGAAAAAGACCGGTATGTATGAACGGCAGAAGTTCATGAAAATCCAAAATTTCCAAGCCGTTCAGAAGGATACAAATTACAAATTCAGAGGCAGTAAAGATCAGGGCTACCCATCCGACGGCCTTCTTCGGTCTGGCCATCAGGGAGTTCGCATACTGCACCGCCGGATACCCCATGAAAATAAGAAGCAGATAATTGAGACCGTGAATAAACGGCAGGCAGCCGTAAAGGAGCTGGGGAATCAGTGTCTCTTCGAGTCCCGCCCAGCAGCCCACAGCTATTGAAAAAAAGGCAAGTGAACGCAGATTGTAGCCGCCGAGCTCATTGCGCCCGAGTGTAAAAGAGAATATCAGCGCAATTATTCCGAAAATGACAATAATCAGGCAAAGAAGGAATGACAAAAAGTGCGCACGAATAAACCATTGGTAATAAGCCCCCGCACTGCCAAATTTCATCATGTCAAAGAAACAGTTGTTGTCATGGTAAATTGGCTGTGCGGAAATGGTAATGGTCCCGCCGCTTGAAGATGCCGGAATCGATATATGATGAAGCGCGCTGCCATAAGAACGGCTTCCTATAATGCTGAGTTTTGGATAAAATGAATAAATTTCTTTCCCGTCCAGTGAAACGGTAAAAAAGATATTTTTGCTGCGAAAACAGAGATCCGTATCGGAACCCAAACCAGACGGGAGCTTGTAAAGCAGAACAACATTTCTCCCGTCTTCAAAAGCCTGACTTCCGATTTTTCGAAGATTGACCGGTATTCCCTCTTCGGTTGTCCAACTGTCTGTAATATCCTTTAATTCGCTGCTGTTAAAAGGTAAAAATGTTGACGCCGGAGAAATACCGATAAGCAGTGCGACCATGTATAAAGCAAACAGTAAGAAACACAGGCTGTCAAAAATAATAAAATGATCCGATTGCTTTAGCAAAGTGCCTCCCTGCAGAAGAATCAGATTTCCTGCTTGATTTTTTCTTCAAATTCCGCCGGCGGCATGGAACCGACAACTGTTTTCACGACTTTGCCTTCCTTGAAGAAAAGGAACGTCGGTATACCGCGGATACCGAATTTTGCGGGTATTCCGGCACTTTCATCCACATTCAGCGAGCAGAATTTTATTTTATCGCTGTATTTGCCGGCCATCTGTTCAAAAACCGGACGCATCATCTTGCACGGGCCGCACCATTCAGCCCAGAAGTCGACAATTACCGGAAGTTCTGATGCCAGGACTTCACTGTCAAAATTCTCATCTGTTAATACAGTTTCCATAATTTCCTCCTTTGCCGCCGTAAAGCGGCTGCTGATTCCGTACGTTCATCTTTTGCGTAAATCTTCTTAATTTTACAAGCTGCAATTTTATGCGGTTTCTGCAAAACTGCTTCTATAAGACTGCAGCGATAATACTGCTTCTGCAAAACTGCTTCTATAGGGCCGCCCTGTTATCCGCATCGAGGACGGCTGTCAGTTTACAGATTTTATTACCGAGTGCTGAAAACTTTCTTTCGTACTCCGTCATAATATTGCCTCTTCCGAGAACGGCGTCATGATGGAGGTCATAGCTTACAGCTGTTATTTTCCAGTGCGGCGAGCTTCCGATCTCTTCGAGAGAAAAATCAAAAAGCGCCCGGTTGTCGGTTTTGAATTCGAGCCATCCGCCGTCTTTAAGGACACCTTCATAAACCGCAAGAAAGGTCTTCGACGTAAGCCGCCTTTTGGCATGACGGGCTTTCGGCCACGGATCAGAGAAATTCAGATAAATGCCGTCAACCTCACCCTCTGAAAATGTATTCCGAAGGTCGCGCGCATCCATGCTCAGAAAATGAAGGTTTTCCGGAGGTTTAAATCCGGTTCTCTCATTATCGCCGGGTCCGGCCGTTCCGGTTTCCAGGCCGCCTCCTTCACCTTCAGGCGGAATCCCTGAACCGCCTTCCGCCTCTTCCGGCAGATGTCCTGCGCTGCCTTTTGCTCTTTCCATCAGGGACGCGGGATCCCGGGCGGGAATGCCTTCCATTTTTTCGCAGGCCCTGTAAAGAACGCTCTCGTAGCGTTCCAGGCCGAGGTAGTCATTTTCCGGATGACGGAGAGCCGTTTCCATAATGAACTTTCCCTTGCCTGTTCCGATCTCAAGGATCAGTGGACGGGCAGGCGAAGTTTTCCACCGGCCTCTGTGATTTTCGGGGCCGTGAATGACAAATTCGGACTTTGCAACAACATTTTTGGCTTCGGGTACATTTCTCAGTCTCATGGCAATATTGTACTATAAAAATCAACAATTTTAAAGCGTAAGGTTATATAAAAATCGTCACTCTTTACTTTATTTTTTTTTAATAAAGGTATAAAATAGGGTTACTGTTTTAGAGACAAATTTTGAGTCTTTTGATACATTTGGAGGAGCCTGTATGGATAACCCGGTAATCGGCAAACTCGCTGATATTGAAGCTGCGGCAGATAAAATTCTTGAAGATGCAAAGAAAAAGAAGGCAAGTCTGTCCCAGGCTATGGACGATAAAACCGCTAAGTTCGATAAGGATACAGATGCGGCGACAGCGAAACAGCTCGAAGAGGTAAAAGCCAGCCTTCAGAAGGAAATGGAAGACGGGCTCGCCAGCCTTCAAACGAATACAGAACAGCTGCTGGCTTCTATGGAAGAACGTTTCAATACCCAACAGGACGAGCGTGTCAATGAAATCGTAGCGCAGATTCTGAAATAATTTTCCGGCGTATGTACTATAGAATTAATGCTTCTATGTACTGTATCAGTAATTTTTTATTATATTTATAATTCGAGGAAATAACGGGATGAGCGGTCTTCTTTCTTATAGCGGCGTCACGACTAAAATCCGCGCCATGTCTAAAAATTTCATAACGGAAAACGGTTTTCGTGAGATTGTCTCTCTGCCGAATGTTCCTGCCGTCGTTACTTATCTGAAAAAAGATCCGGCTTACACGAATGTTCTTGCATCTCTTGATGAAAACAGCCTCCACCGGGGCACTATTGAGTTCCTGATTGGGAATTCAATTTACTATGATTTCCAGAACATCTACAATTTCTGCAATCCGAAACAGCGGCTTTTCCTCAAGGCTTACGCCCGGCGCTATGAAGTCAAGCTTTTAAAGAGAAGCCTGAGCCACGCGATCATCGGTGAGCCGATGGAGGAACGCGTGCTGACGTTCCGCGATTTCTTCAATAATTATTCGGCTCTTAATATTGACGCCCTTTATGCCGCAACGAACGTGGAACAGGTTATTGCGGCCGTTGCAGAAACACCGTATTACGCCATCCTTTCGAAGGTACACCAGAAGCCGGATGCCACGCTTTTTGATTACGAGACCGTTCTTGATCTCTATCATTTCAGTGCGATCTGGAAGGATCGGGATAAAATCGTCGCTAAAGGCAGTGTGGATATCATAACGAAGGCTTACGGAAGTAAGTTCGATATGCTGAATCTGTGGTACATCCACCGGGCCAGAACGTATTATGATTTTTCGGAAGTCGACACTTACGCGCTTACCATACCCGTGCTTTATAAGTTAAAGAAGGAAGATATCAAAGCGCTCGTGACGGCGGAAACCGACGATCAGTTCAAGGCATCACTTGAAAAAACGTATTACGGGAAACATTATAAAAACCTGACGCCGTCGAATCTCGAAGATATGTATACATTTGTCTGCAAGAACGTTTTAAGCCGTGAAGCCAAGGAAAAGCCGTATTCCGTAGCTTCGCTTTATAATTATCTCTATTGGAAGGAGCATGAGATTTACCGACTGACCATCGCGATTGAATGTGTACGTTACGGCATTGCTCCAGATGAGGCTATGAAATATGTCACGCTTGTGTAACCGGAGGTATTCTGAATGATAGTAAAAATGAAATTTCTGAGCCTGACCGGCCCCAAAGCGGATATTGACCGTATTGTCAATAAATATCTTTCCAAGTATGAAATTCATTTGGAAAATGCACTGACGGAGCTTTCCACCGTTCAGAACCTGACTCCTTATATCCAGACAAATCCTTATAAGGAGCTTTTATCCAAGGCTAACGAGTACTCGGCGCTTGTCCAAAAAGATGCACCCGTCACGCCGGCTGAGATTTCGCTTACGGATTCTATCGACCTTATTACGGAACTCGACGGCCAGCTGACGGATCTGAACAGAAAAAAGAGCGATCTTGAGAGCAAAGCCAGTGCGTTGGCGGATTCCATGCAGACAATACAGCCCTTCCGCGAGATTCATTACAACCTGAAGTCTATACTGGATTTTCATTTTATAGATTTCAGGTTTGGAAAAATTCCAAAGGAGTATCTGCTGAAGTTTGAAAGCTATGTCTATGACAACTTCAACACCATCTTTTATGAGTGCGATGCGGATGAGAATTATGTCTGGGGCGTATACTTCTCACCGAAAGAAGAAGCGCACAAAATCGATGCCGTCTACTCTTCGATGCATTTTGAAAGAATTTTCATCCCGGATGAGTATCACGGAACGCCGGATGAAGCTTACAGCAATCTGAACCAGAGCTATGAAGATCTTCTGAAGCAGATCGAGGCCGTCGGCCGGCAGATGGCGGAAATCCTGAAGAAGGACGGGCCGGCGCTGCTGGGCGCAAGGAACAGGCTGAACAGCCTTTCGCAGAATTTCGACGTCCGGAAGATGGCGGCCTGTACAAAGGCCCAGACCGATACCTTCTATATCCTTTGCGGCTGGATGGCGGAGGATGACATTGAGAATTTCCAGAAGGATATCGCAGACGACACGAAAGTCTTCTGTGTCGTTCAGGGTAATGGCAAGGATGTTATGGCGAAGCCGCCGACGAAACTGAAAAATCCGAAGATCTTTAAACCGTACGAAATGTACGTAAAGATGTACGGCCTGCCGAATTACCGCGAGATGGATCCGACGATTTTCGTCGCCATTACTTATTCGTTCATTTTCGGAATCATGTTCGGCGATGCCGGACAGGGAATCTGCCTGATGATCGGAGGCCTTCTGCTTTATAAGTACAAGCATGTTGCACTTGCGGGTATTATCGCAGCAGCGGGCGTTTTCTCAACTTTCTTCGGCATCATGTTCGGCAGCTTCTTCGGTTTTGAAAATGTAATTCCGGCTGTATGGCTTAAGCCCAAGACGGCGATGTCGAAACTGCCGGGGATCGGTTCCATCAATACAATCATGGTATGCGCCGTTGCTTTCGGCATGTTCCTCATACTGCTGACGATGATTCTGCATATTATTAACGCCATCCGCCAGCACGACACGATGGAAAAGTTCTTCGATACGAACTCCCTTGCAGGCTTTGTTTTCTACGGAAGCATCGTCGTAACGATTGTCCTGCTTATGACCGGCCACAGTTTCCCGGCTGTCTGGATGATTATCGTTTTCTTCGTACTTCCGCTGATCGTCATGTTCTGTAAGGAGCCTCTGACCAAGCTGGTGGATAAACGAAAGGGCAAACTGGTTGAAGGCGGTGTGGGAATGTTCATCGTCCAGGGATTTTTCGAGATGTTCGAAGTACTGCTTTCGTACTTCTCCAACACGCTTTCGTTCGTCCGTATCGGTGCTTTCGCCGTGAGCCATGCCGCCATGATGGGCGTCGTGCTCATGCTGGCCGGAGCGGAAAACGGGGGGAGTCCGAACTGGATCGCCATTGTCCTCGGAAACCTTTTCGTGATGGGCATGGAAGGCCTGATCGTCGGTATCCAGGTTCTGCGTCTTGAGTATTATGAAATGTTCTCCAGGTTTTACAAGGGCGACGGCAAACCATTTACGCCGTTCCTTAAGAAAAAAGAATAAGTTATTAAACCCATCATTTTAAGGAGGTCATCTATCATGACATTGACAGTCGAAATTCTTCTTGTAATCGCTCTTGTTTTAAGCATCATCATCCCCGGCGGAGTTTTTTTAATCGGTGAACGCAACAAGGGACGCTTCAAGACATCACTTGCCGTAAACACCTTCTTTTTCTTCGGCATCCTGATTGTCGCGACAGTGATGATCCTGACCGGCAATACAGCCGTTCTCGCCGATACGACGGATGCGACATCTTCAGGATTCGCAACAGGCATGGGCTATATCGCAGCTGCTCTTGTTACAGGAATCTCCTGCATCGGCGGCGGCATCGCAGTTGCTTCGGCTGCTTCGGCGGCTCTGGGCGCTATCAGCGAAGATCAGAGCATCCTTGGTAAGTCCCTCATTTATGTCGGCCTTGCAGAAGGCGTCTGCCTGTACGGACTTATCATTGCATTCATGATTCTGGGCAAACTTTGATTTTCCAAGGTGGAATGTTATGAAAATGTATTTAATCAGCGACAATGTAGATACTCTGACAGGCATGAGGCTTGCTGGCGTTGAGGGTGTGGTTGTGCATGAGCGCGAGGAATTCCGCAGCGCCCTTGAGAAAGCATGCACCGATAAGGATATCGGGATTATTCTGCTGACGGAAAAGTTCGGCAGGGACTTTCCGGATCTTGTAAATGCCGAAAAGCTCTCTCACCGTCTGCCGCTGATCATCGATATCCCGGATCGGCACGGAACCGGCCGCCGGCCGGATTTTATTACGGCCTATGTCAATGAAGCGATAGGATTAAAACTATGACAATAGATGAGAAGTTACAAAATTTCTATGATTTTTCCATGGACAGCGCGACAAAAGAAGGCCAGGAACTGTTAGATGAATATCAGATGACACTTGACAAGGTATTCGCAGATCACAAGGCCATGAAGGAAAAGCAGGCTGCAGACGCTCTTAAAGACGAAACAGCTGCTATCCGGCGCGACATGAATAAGAAACTTTCTTCCCGGCAGTCGGAAATCCGACAGGCAATAGCAGAAAAGCAGACCTCTATCAAGGATAACCTCTTTGATAAGACCGAGGCACGTCTCATGGCCATGAAGGGCACTCCGGAATATATGGCGTTTGTCTGCGGTAAAATCAAGGATGCTAAAGATTTTGCAGGCAGTGATCCGATGGTCGTTTACATCGATCCTTCGGATGCTCCGTTTCTGGAAGAAATCCGAAAAGAAACAAGTGTGACGCCTGTCATTTCCAGGGAAGAATTCTTAGGCGGCATGCGTGCTGTCATCGCCTCCAAGCATATCCTGATCGATAATTCCTTCAAGACGCTTCTTTCCGAGGCAAAGAGCAACTTTACGTTTGACGGAGGTAAAAATTGATGGCTGAGGAAAAAACTGGCATCATATACGGAATAAACGGGCCTGTCATATATCTGAAGAACGCCGTCGGATTCAAGATGTCGGAAATGGTTTACGTCGGAAAGCAGCGGCTTGTCGGCGAAGTTATTTCCCTGACAACTGAAACGACGACGATCCAGGTTTATGAAGAGACGGGCGGCATGAAGCCCGGTGAACTCGTCTACGGCACCGGTGATGCCATCTCTGTCACCTTAGGCCCCGGCATCCTGAATAATATTTACGACGGTATTGAACGTCCTCTGGCGGAAATTGCCAAGGCTTCCGGAAAGTATATTACGCGCGGCGTATCCGTAAGCTCTCTGGACGAAGAAAAGAAGTGGGACGTCAAAATCAAGGTCAAAGCGGGCGATTCTATCCGCGGCGGCGCAATTATCGCAGAATGCCAGGAAACTCCTTCCATTCTCCACCGTTCCATGATGACGCCTCTTATTAAAAGCGCAGTCGTAAAATCCGTTCAGCCTGACGGCCAGTATACTGTAAAAGATCCGATCGTCACCGTGACGCTTCCGGACGGAAGCGACCGGGATCTTACGCTTGCCCAGAAATGGCCTATCCGTATTCCGAGACCGTCTCTTTCGCGCTATCCTGCTTCCGAACCGCTTGTCACCGGCCAGCGTATCCTTGATACGCTCTTCCCGATTGCACGCGGCGGCACTGCCGCAATCCCCGGCGGATTCGGCACAGGAAAAACCATGACGCAGCATTCCATCGCCAAGTTCTCGAACGCCAATGTCATTATTTACATCGGCTGCGGCGAGCGCGGAAATGAAATGACTGAAGTTCTGGAAGACTTCTCAAAGCTGGAAGATCCTCAGACAGGTAATAAGCTGATGGCCCGTACGGCTCTGATCGCCAATACTTCGAATATGCCTGTGGCGGCCCGTGAGGCTTCCATCTATACCGGCATCACCCTGGCGGAATATTACAGGGATATGGGGTACGACGTCGCCATCATGGCAGATTCCACTTCCCGCTGGGCCGAGGCTCTGCGTGAACTTTCCGGACGTATGGAGGAAATGCCTGCCGAGGAAGGATTCCCGGCTTATCTGGCTTCCCGTCTGGCTGCTTTCTATGAGAGAGCCGGACAGATGCAGACCTTAAATAATCTTGAAGGTTCCGTTTCTATTATCGGGGCGGTTTCCCCGCAGGGCGGCGACTTCTCGGAACCTGTCACTATGAATACAAAACGTTTTGTCCGGTGCTTCTGGGGGCTTGACAAGGCTCTTGCTTATGCGCGCCATTATCCGGCGATCAACTGGATGGAAAGTTACAGCGAATATGTCGGCGATCTCGCACCCTGGTATAAGGAACATGTAGATCAGGGATTTGTCAATGACCGCACGCAGATTGTCGCTCTCCTCAACTCCGAGGACAAGCTGATGGAAACTGTTAAGCTGATTGGTTCTGATGTCCTTCCGGACGACCAGAAACTGACGCTGGAGATTGCCCGCGTCATCCGTCTGGGCTTCCTTCAGCAGAATGCTTTCCATCCGTCCGATCAGAACGTGCCTCTTAAGAAGCAGTTCCTGATGATGGAGACAATCCTTTACCTCTATCAAAAAGCCCGGGCGCTTGTAACGCAGGGACACCCGATGTCCATTCTGAAAGAAGAAGATATTTTTGAAAAGATCATCGCCATCAAGTACGACGTCCCGAACGATAAGCTCGAAATGTTCGATGATTACAAGAAAAAAATCGATGATTTCTACAATAAAGTATTAGAGAAAAACGCATAAGGAAGGAGGGCTTAAAATGTCGATAGAATATCTTGGTTTAAGTGAAATAAACGGCCCTCTGGTAATTCTCGAGGGTGTCAAGGGCGCTGCTTTTGATGAAATCGTTTCATTTAAAATAGACGGAAAGACAAAGCGCCTGGGACGTATCATTGAAGATTACGAAGATAAGGCCGTTATCCAGGTTTTCGAAGGAACAGACGGCATGTCGCTTACGAATACGCATACTACCCTGACCGGGAAGCCGATGGAAATTGCCCTGTCCGAGGATATTTTGGGACGGACCTTCGACGGCATCGGGCGTCCGATTGACGGCTTAGGACCGATTGTCTCAGAAGACAAGGTCGATGTCAACGGCCTGCCGCTCAATCCCTGCACCCGCGAATATCCGCGTAACTACATCAATACAGGGATTTCCGCTATTGACGGCCTGACGACGCTGATCCGCGGGCAGAAGCTGCCCATCTTCTCCGGCAACGGTCTTCCGCATAACGAACTGGCGGCCCAGCTTGTCCAGCAGTCTTCCCTCGGGGCAAACAGCGAAGAAAAATTTGCTGTTGTATTTGCAGCCATGGGCGTTAAATATGATGTCGCGGAATTCTTCCGCAGGACATTTGAAGAAAGCGGCGTTTCGGATCACGTGACGATGTTCCTTAACCTGGCAAATGACCCGGTTGTCGAACGTCTGATTACGCCTCGTGTCGCCCTTACAGCCGCTGAATACCTCGCATTTGAAAAAGGGATGCACATCCTGGTCATCATGACGGATATCACGTCCTATTGCGAGGCCATGCGTGAGGTTTCTTCTTCAAAGGGTGAAATTCCTTCCAGAAAAGGCTATCCCGGCTACCTGTACTCCGATCTGGCTTCGCTCTATGAACGTGCCGGCATCGTCGCAGGCCAGCCCGGCTCTGTTACACAGATACCGATTCTGACCATGCCGAATGACGACATCACGCACCCGATTCCCGACCTTACAGGATATATTACCGAAGGGCAGATCGTTCTTGACCGCAATCTGTTCGGCCAGGGCATTTACCCGCCGATTTCCGTACTTCCGTCTCTTTCACGTCTTATGAAGGACGGCATTGGTGAAGGCTATACCCGTGAAGACCATCAGGCTGTAGCAAATCAGCTCTTCTCTTCCTACGCAAAGGTAACGGATGCCAGATCCCTGGCTTCGGTCATCGGCGAAGACGAACTTTCGGATATCGATAAAAAGTATCTGGCTTTCGGCACAGCTTTTGAGAAAGAATTCGTAGGCCAGGGACATTTAGAGAACCGCCCTGTTACTGAGACGCTGGACATCGGCTGGAAACTGCTCGGAATCCTTCCGAAATCAGAGCTTGACCGTGTCGATACAAAGCTTCTTGACAAATATTATAAACCGGCCTGAAGACCGGTCCGCAGGCTGCAGGCTGCTTCTTCATGCAGCCTGACTGTAAGGATTCGCGAATCGTACGGTTTTTCATTTTACAGCCGGCCAGGCTTTTTTGATAAGGTGGTGGTTTAATGGATCCGAATGAGGTCCCGACAAAAGGTAATTTAATGAGGGCCAAAAATTCCCTGAAGCTTTCCAGGCAGGGATATGATCTGATGGATAAAAAAAGAAATATCCTAATCCGCGAGCTGATGCAGCACATTGATCAGGCGAAGTCCATCCAGTCACAAATCGATACAACCTTCCGCTCAGCTTATCAGGCGCTGCAGCAGGCCAATATGGAAATGGGGATTAATACCGTCGAAACTATTTCCGGAACGCTTCCGGTCGAAGACTCACTGGAAATAAAGACACGAAGCATTATGGGAACGGAAATTCCGCTCGTCCGCTACAACGGCATTCAGGCTACAAAGCCCAGCTACGCCTTTTACCGCACGCGGGATTCTCTCGATATGGCGCGCCAGGCCTTCGCCAAGGTAAACGACCTGACAATCCAGCTGTCTCAGGTGGAGATATCCGCCTACAGGCTTGCAGCAAACATCCAGAGGACGCAGAAGCGCGCTAACGCCCTGAAAAACATAACCATTCCGCATTATGAGACTCTGACAAAGACAATATCCAATGCCCTGGAAGAAAAAGAGCGTGAAGAATTCACCCGCCTGAAAGTCATAAAAAGGCAGAAGAGAAATAAAGGCAAGTAAGACAGCCCGAAGATACCCGGCTGCCGAACGAAGCAACAATTCCATATTATAAACATTAAAAAACGCCCGGCTAAGGTTACATAACCGGGCGTTTTATTGTTCCAAAAATGTTAATTTTTCAAATTTCACAAAACAAACGTTCTTTTTAGCCTTTGAAGTTGACGTAAAATGCCCACCTTTTTCTGTGGACAATGTGGATAAAACCGTGCATAAGTCCTGATTTACTGGATTTTCCCTTAATCTCAGTGTGTATATCCACTGTTTATACACTTTTTATTCGCAACCTGTCGAAAAAATATTAAGCCTAAATTTCGTCAATGTGACGAATTTAATAAATCTTTTTAAAGAAGCTCTTTCAGATCTTATGTCAACATCACGTTTCCGCTATCTTAACGCCTGACCTTCCTTATGCTGAGGATCTTTTTATGCTGTCTGCTCTTAATGCGTCAGAAGATATTCTTCGACGCCTTCTGCAGCATTCCCGGGCAGTATCTTCTGCCGGCTTTTAATGCGTCAGAAGATATTCTTC